>NZ_CP073144.1 GCF_023035675.1 Borrelia hermsii DAH
TATAATTTGTTATTAGTATGAGATTCTTTGAATTATAATATTGACTAAAGTTGCTATGAAAATGTACAAAGTTGATACCAAAATGAACAAAGTTGCCACGAAAATGAACAAAGTTGATTTTTTTCATTTCTTATTTTTATGAGTTGACGCCAAAATGGACAAAATTGCTATGAAAATGCACCATAGTTGTCACGAAAATATACCAAAGTTGACATTTTTATAAATAGATATATATTTCTATACAATGATTAGTATAAAAAATATTTTTAATAAAATCAAATCTAAAAAATTTATTGCCAAAATATCTACTACCGATTCACTTGAAATAAATCCTAAAGAAATTATTTCTTTCTCTAAAAATTATTTCTTACTATCAAATAGTACAGAACTTAAATCAATTGGTATTATCCTCTCTTCCGGTATACCTCTGTCCACTCTAAATAACAAAAATTTTACTATCACTAACTTTACAGATAATATTATTTCTTATACTTTATCTTCTGGTTTACAAATTAAAAAGCATACTTTGCTTAACCCAAAACTAATTACAAACGCCATTTATTCTCTAAAAAAGCTTAATTCTACTATCCTTGCTTGGAAAATTAATCGTATTCTTAAAAAACTATTCCTAGCAAACATCACCTCTAAACATCTAGAATCCATTTACTATGCTATTCTTAATTCCTCCCATAGAAAAAATGCTTTTTGCTTTTATAACCACTCCTCTTCACAAAATCTAAAACATAAGCATATCAAACTTGTAAACAAAACTACTCCTCTAAATAGCTATAAAAACTTAAAGTTTATTAATTCTTTTCAATCATTACGCATACATACTTCTAATTTACTATTCTATAAAAATAGCAATAATAAATTGTACTCTAATATTGCTACCCTAATTGAATCCTTTTTACTTGATAATAAATCAAGTAAAAACTTACATACGCTCAAATCTTATATTAATCTACACCTCAAACAACTTGGTATTAATTATAAATTAACTAATAGAATTCAAAAACAACTATTCTCTCATATCCTTTTGCAATAAAACAATGTATAATTATTATAAGGAAACTTCCATGGGACTGCTCAACCACCTGTTATTACTCAACAAATGGTCATCAATGAACTAACTAAAGCCGGTATTAAGAGGGATATTGCTATTGATCTGTATTACAGATATTATCGTAATGAACTGACTTACAAAGATATTGAATTCTTAAAAGAAAACTTTGATATAAAACTTGAAAAGGTCGAAGCTCTTTTACAAGCTGAGATTAAATCTGTCAAGACTGAACTCGATAACAAAATAGATTCTAAATTCAATGGACTTGATACCAAGATTGATGTTAACAAAATGGAACTTAAGAGCACATTAAGACTTCATAATTGGATGTTTGGAACTATTATTACACTTAATATAGGAATTTTTTTAACTCTTATCTTTAAGTAATTAATCTTGCACATTGATGCTACTCTAAGGAACTTGGTGGTTTGGCTTTTTTAGAAACCTTAACAACCTCTTCAACTACATTAACAACATCCTTTTTTTGTTCTAATTTGCCAATAAATATTTCCTTATAATCTTCATAAATCCTATTCAATATATTATTCATCAACGTACCTCGCTTGGTTTCACAATAATAATCATCATTGCCTATTTTCTTAATCGTAATATCAAGGTTATCTGTATATTTCTTTCCTATCCGATCTTTAACGTATCCATATACATATTCATAATCAATATCTGCGGGTATAAGTATTGGAAAATTAATTATTCTCTCGTCTACCTTTCTAGACTGTATTTCATCGTTCATATAGATGTCCCAAAACCTATGACATTTGATGTATAGCCTTCTTGCTAAATATTTCAAACTAAATTTCATGACATATCTCCTTTTTCACCTAAATTTTGACTCTCTTCTTCAGATAAAAGCATAATCCCTAAATTAGATATAGAAATCCCCTTAGCAGTCTTAAATCCTTCAAAATTACTATTAAGCACAATCTCAATCGGTCTTGATAGACTGTGAGCACTCTCATAGGGTTCCAAATTACTTCTATTATTCTCTATATCAACTCCCATATTCCCTACCCTACTTTTCTCTAAAGTAGCAAACATACTTGCCCTAGCTTGTTCTTTTAGATAAGCATTCTCTTCCCTAGCCCTTCTTAAACGCTCTTCTCTTTCTTTAGCTTCACGTTCAAACAACTTGCTCAAATATTCTTCTCTTCTCTTTATCTCAAACTTTCGTTTTTCTTCTCTTTCCTTCTCTATTTTCTCTATCTCTTCAGGACTTAAATGTTTACCACTTCTTGCTTCAACATTCCTAACTTGTATATGCCCTCCATAAGTCTCTTTGACGACACAATTACTCTTGTACTTACTGGGGTGTAAATCTCCCCTCCCATATAAGCTCATAATAACTAATAATGCCATCTGTTCGCCTCATCATAATCCATACCTTGTATTTATACCTATTGCTAAACTGTTTTAGAAAATGATCTAAGATATCTTCAATGTTGTATTCGCTTTCATATTCAATGATTGCTCTCTAGATTGATTAATGCATTTATGTAAGTTGAATCATTATTACTGCACTCTTTTACTTGATTTAGGTATCTTTTATCGATTTTATGTTTTGATACAAGCCATATTTCCACATCATCCCTTTTGAATGTGCACTGTCTTGTCTTTGGTTTGATAGAAAAAGTTTTTGTTAAAAGCACTTCTTTAGAATTCTTATTATCTATATAGCTTATATTAGCTTTATTAAATACAGCTGGTTTCCCTACATGCGACATTTGGCTTATATTATTATGTTGACTTAATTTAGATAGTATGTCGAGCCTTTCAAGGTTTGTGTAGTTAAGTAAGCTATTTATAGATAAGTTCGTACTAATGAATAGTAAAATACCACTTTTTATAGAATTACTTATTAAACGATTTATATTTTAATACATTCTATCTAAAAATAAGGAGATATAAATGCAAAAAGCTAAGTTTTTAATCTTAAGTTTACTTTTAGGTTTTATTAGTTGTGACTTACTACTTAATGGTAAACTTAAAGATAAATCTACTAATTTACTTGATAAAGTTTATTCTACGTTAGATTTTACACAACACAACGATTCTAACAATGGAAACTCACAAAACAATACCACTAATGCCGACAGCAGCACACATATTGATGGGGAATCAATGACACAAACTGCTCATCATACATCTAGTTACAAAAAAAATACTACCGGTGTTGGCGATGGTATTAGCATACCTCAAATCGATAGAACATCCATACCACAAATTGATAACACTAATAAGAAGGGTCAGGAAATACACACACCAATTCAAACAGACCTTGATATTGCACCTTTAACAGAAACAATTGATACAATAATTGTAGATGCATACAAAAAACCTTTACTTCCTCTAAATCATCACTTAGAATCATTAGATAAAACTAATAATCTTAAAAGCATGAGTGGAGAATCACCTATTAACTACAATGATTATAATGTTGATTACGATATTTACAATTATATTCCACCAACAACAATAATTTCGGGTTTATACTCTGGATCTATGACAATTGAAGAAGATGAATTTGAAGAAGGAGAGGATACCAATGAAAAAGAAGAGACTAGATTAGATAATCAGTATAAATTCAAATTAAATAAAACCAAAGATAGTGTAAAAAAAGCTCTTAAAATAGCTGGAAAAATAAAAGACGATTGGGCAAAAGTTGAATTCCATAACACAAAATTAAACCCTATTTATGGTAGAAGACCTGAAGACTCTGAAAAACAAAAGTCTCAACAAGAACTATACAAATTTAACAAAAACATATTAACAGAAGATCTTAAAAATCTTTTAAGTGCAATTGAAAAAAGTCTAAATGATGCTATACATCTTACTAATATTCCTGAATACGCTGGTAATCTCCAAAAAGACATACAAGCAAAGACAAAATTAGAAAAAATTAAATCAGCAATAAGTTCCATGATTGCAAAGGTTCAAAAAAGTCATAAAAATGATTATCAAGCATACAAAGAAATAGAATCATCCAATAACATGCATCCAAAGACTAAAAGTGAGTTAGAACAGGTATTCATATTACTTGATGGTACTACTGGTGCTAGATAAATTCACCTCTAAAGTTAAGTACTTTAAATAAAAATTATAAAGATAGGCTTATTTAGAAGCCTATCTTTATTCTTACATACATACTCATTTAATTATCCTTGAAATTTATATTCCCTATTTAACAAACTCTTTGCTCACTCTTAAATGTCCCAAAAACATATATCCTTATACTTAAAATATGACAAAAAAATAAACGTATAATCGAATTATTAAGATAATTATCTTTGAAAATTTATTTAAATCAAATGTTAAGAGAGCCCCTTATAAAGGAACTCTTCTTGAAAATATTAATATTATAAAATATTTAAATCTTTCCGTCTTTATCTTGCAAGATTCTATAGAATAGACTTTGCCTCATTAATGACTTTCTCTATCTCTTTCTTTATTCCTATTGCTTCTCCTATTTTCCCAGAAGAAGATTCTAATAAACTTAAAACATTCTCTGCTTCACTTTGTGCCTTTTTAGCTAATAAAGCGCTATTTCCTCTTTTTGATGAGTAACTTCCACGTTTATTTCTTAATCTTTCAGTAATAGCTTCTTTTAAAGTTTTTTCAGCTTCTTCAAAAAAGTATTTTGCGGAACTTCTTTCATTAAGTCCTGCATCAACTTGGGTCATAAACATATCAATCTGATTCCTTTTTTCATTGAATCTATTTTGTAATTTAATTAGTTTCTGCCTCTTTGTCTTATCCTTTATAAGATCACTACTCCCTATTTTATTTTTAAGTTCTAAGAGTATATCATAAAAACTAGATTCTAATAGCTCATATTCACTTTTGAGTTTAAGTGCGTCCTCAATTAATTGAGAACATCCAGAATCTCCAAGAGCACTTTTTACATTTTCAATTTCTGCTTGTGCTTTGATCTCTTCATCAGTACTTGGAGTTAGGTCCTCTTCTTTTATCTCTATTGCTTCTTGGACATATTGTTGAGACACCGCAAATCCCTCATTAACAGGTTTTACTTCCATATCTTGTTGTATTTCTACTTTTTCTTCAAGACCATCTATAACATCTTCTTTTTGTTCCTGATTTTCTTGTTTATGGTTTAAATCTTTATTATCTTTGCTTTCATCTAAAAAATTTCCCCTTACTTCATTTAATAAATCATCAAGGGCATTTATATCACATGATAATAAACATAATAATGCTAACATACATACTGCTAAAATACTTTTATTCATATCTCCCTCCTGGGATATTAGATTAAATAATTATTATATTTCAATATTGAGATTTAATAATTATTTAATCTAATATAGACCATATAATTTAAATATCAAAAAATAAATTTCATAAAACCTCAATTATTTTATTCTGTAATAATTAAAGGCAATTCAAAATTATTTTAATAAAGTAAAATTAATTATTTACTAAACAAAACTAATCTTATAGTACTTTACTTATATCTAATTAGCATAGGACTGAACAAAGGTTACTGTATTATCTTTAGTACAAATATTTAATGCACCACCAAAATTCAAAAAAGGAAAACAACTCTCATAAAAAGAGAAAAACTTTCATAAAATAACTTTATTGTCTAGTTATGTTTTATTAATAATTCTTTATTGTTGTCCACTAGTTGTTGCTTCTGCAGGATTAGTAGCTTCTGCTGACTTATCTTCTTGCTTAACTGTAGCTAGTGCTTCATTTATCTTTTTTAAACCACTATCAACTGTATTTCTTATTGCTATTATTAGAGTACTTAATGTCTTACCAACAGCACTTGCTACTGTTCCATTAACTGCATTAGCAGATTTCTCTTCATTCTTAGCAGCAAATTTACCATCCTTAGCCATTGCTCTTAATGCTATTCCCGCAGCAATAACTGCATCTTTCTGTTTAGCCTCTTTAGTATCAGCTTTATTGGTGGCAGCAATCTCTGCTGCATTCTTTGCTTCATTAATTTTAATATCACCAGCAGTAGCAGCCTCACCCGACTTAGCAATAGCTTTCAAGATGTCAGCACCACTCACTGCACCAATTGATGCACTAGCTGCTGCAGCCTCTGCATCTGTTCCATCATCAGCAGTGGTGCTAAACAATTTGCCAATATCCTTTTTATCATCTTCTGCTGTCTTTGTAGCCTCTGCACTCCCCTCATCCTTTTTCAAAACCACGTCAACAATAGTTTTAATCCCTTTAACTAACGTGTTTATTGAATCCGCTTTGGGAGCCGTAGCACCAGAATTTTTAGTAGCACTCCCAATTAACTCACTACTAGTGCCAGTAGCCCCACTAGCAGCAATTTTAGCCCCTTCTGCAATTTTATCTAATACTTCTTTAATAAACTTGTCAACGACTGTTTTAACTTTTTCGTAATTACCATTCTTAGCAACTTCATCTTGCAACTTCTCTTTTACTGATGTCATAGTCTCTGATATTCTAGTGAAATAAGCTCCAATATCGCTCTTTTTATCGTCAGCCTTAATGCCAAAAGCGCCAGTAATCATATCAGAAAAGGAAGTAAAAACATTCAAGAAACCTTTACCCAAATTAGCAATAAAAGTTAAGAATACAGTTTTAGGATCCTCAGCATTAGTACTACCACTCCCACAGCTAAGAAGTAAAAACAAAGTCATTAATAACGCATTAAAGTAATTCTTTTCATTATTACGTGCCTCCTTTTTTCTCAGGGGAGATAGATATAGATAAAAGGAAAACAAATCTCATGAAGAGAAAAGTTTCCTCAAATGACTTTATTTAGACTATTTAATTAGATAATTTATTTAATAACAGCGGGTCGTGTAGTAGTTACTAGATTCGGTTGCTTCAGTAGTAGTTTCAGAATATTGTATTCCCTTAACAGCTTCTCTTATCTTATCTAGATTGCTGCTTACTATTTTCCTAATTATAAATCAAGTACTCCTAATCCCTTATTTACTGCACTTGCAGCTGCTGCTTTAACTGCACCACCTTCATTATTATCAGGTTGAGTAAATTTACCACCTTTGGTCATAGCCTTAAGAGCAACAGCAGCTGCTAAGTCTGCATTAGTAACTGCACTACCGGCAGCATTATTGCCATTAGTAGCAGTAGCTAGTACTCCGGCTTCAGAATTAGCAGCAGGGGCAGCAGGGGCAGTAGCCTTAGCATTCTTAATCTTGTCAATCATTGCCCATGGGTCGGCTTTTGATACTTCACCTGCTAGCTTTGCAGCATCACCTGCACCAGCTTGAGCGTTATGAATTAGAGCTTTAGGCCCATCTCCATTAGCCACCGGTCCACCAAAATTGCCAGGCTTGATTTCTATGCCAGATTTCTCTGCTACATCTATAATTGTCTTTACACTTTCAATTATAGCTTTTACACTAGCTTCATTAGCACCTGCAGCATTATTATCAGTAGTTGCATCACCAATATCAGCATTACCAGCCTCTTTAGCAGCATCAGCAAGTTTAGTTAGAGCAGTAATTAGTTGTTCAAAGACATCACTAGCACTGCTAATTGCACTCTTAACAGCTTCAATTGTACTCCCATCAGCATTCTTTACTTCAGATATTTTTTTGATAGCTCTTTTAACTTATTCTTAGTAGTTGTAAATACATCTCCTATTTTCTTAAAGTGTTCACCAACTTTACTTCTCTTATCACCAGATTTAACTGCTGTAAGTCCAAAAGCGTCCCCAATAGCATTACCAAAAATGCCAAAAATCTCTTGAAACCCATGTCCTATCTTAACTAATGAATCTAAGAAAGTATTCTTACTTTCAGCGGCCAATTTCTCAGATTGAAAATAAAAAGAAAACAATTCTCATGAAGAAAAAAGTTTTCCTAGAATGACTTTATTTGGTTATGTATATTGTTATTAAATTCTAACTAATTCTTCTTAGCTTCAGAGGTTGTATTATCAATAATTAAAGGAGTATCATTAGGATTAATTTTTATTGCTTCTTTAACTTCCTTAAGTCCTACGTCAATTGTTTTTCTTATTGCTATGGTGAGAGTATCCAATGCTTTAGTTACTGCACTTATTGCTGCTCCCTTAACTGCTTTCTCCACATCAACATCACCATTATTAACCTTAGCAAATTTACCATCCTTTGCCATAGCTCTTAACACTATACCTCCTGCTACTTCTGCATCTTTAGAAGCATTGACACCAGCAACTTGAGCGGCATTATTCTCAGCTAATTTAACAGCACTTCCATTATCTTTAATCATAGCTTGCAAAATATCAGCACCAGTTACAGCACCAACTGCTTTTGCTGCATCAGCTGCTGATTTCTTTGCATCAGAAGCAGCTCCAGTACTACTATTAAACAATTTACCTGCGCCGTCATTATTCTCTGCGCTATTACCATCTTCAGCTTTTTTATTATCCCCACCTCAGGATTTCCTTTGTCTTTAAGTAAGAAATATTACCAACTAGATCACCAACAGTACCCTATAATGTATTTACTAAAAATATTTTTATTATAAATGGGTTTACTTTTTAACGGGTATTGCACTATGATAAAAGATAATAATTCAATAACCAACACAGGAGATTTAAATGGGGAACACAAAAAAATTTACAAACAAATACCAACACAAATTAATAGTTTTAATATCAACACTAAATTACATGAACTTAAAGTTAAAAAAATACACTCAAAATGACATACTTTATTATTTCAATAATAATATGAAAAAAAATGACCAAAACCCTATCAAACTTAAAACACTACAAAGTTATCTTTATAAATTAAAAAAAGAATTTCAAGTAACAATTAATTATCACAGACATTTGGGTGTTAACATGGGAACTGAAATTCACTACGAACTTAAATACTCTAAAAAAGAATGTTACTGCATAATCAATAAACAATTTAGAGAAAAAAAAGAGGAAAGACATAAAAAACGTGTTAATGTATATCTTGAAAAGACTTGTATTAAAAATAGCAGTGTAGAAAAATGGGAGTGTTCTTATAATATATATAATAATAAAGAAGAGAAGAAAGACATAAAAGAAATAGAAAAACTACAAGTAAAAAAATACATCAGAAAATGCAACTTTAAATCAGACATACTCTATTCTATTCTAGATTTAGAATTAGAAAAAAATGCTACGATTAAAGTATGTAAAATTATTAAAAGAACCGAAAATTTCATTGAAAATAGTATTTACAAGAGAATTAATGGTATTAAATCGAACAGAAGTAAACAGCGAGAATTAAGCAAGATCTTGAATGAAACAAGGATTAGATTAGAAAATGAAGGACACAACGGTAAACAGTTAGAAACACAAATACAAGAAGTATATGAACAATATAAAAACAAACCCCACTTCATTATAGAGAATAACAAGTATAATGACTTAAAGAAAATAATAGGAAAGCTTAAAAAAACAGTTGAATATACTAATAGAAACGCAAAAGAAAATGAGAGAGACGTTAGAAATAACGTATTTAGTATACTTCTTGAACAATTAAGACATAAAGTAGACAAATCGATTTTAGTATCAATATTGAAGGGTTATTTAAATAAACAGGATAAGTTAACATACAGCAAGGCACTTAATAATTATTACTACCATGAACTTTTAGAGTTGATAAATAATAATCTAGATTATTTAAAACCAGAAAAACTTGAGATAATCACCAGTTAAGGATTAGTTATGGAGAGCATATTAGAACGCTTAAAAAAAAAGGAATCAGAAATTAAGAAAAAAAACAACAGGAATCTTTTCGTGAAAGTAGAAAAAATTAATAACAGAACAATATACCATACAAAAATAATGAAAGATTTGTTCTCTTTTGGGATTAATAAAAACCAAAGAGGTAAATTTTTCGTTTCCTTTAGGGAACTTTTTAATCAAGAAAAAATAGCGGTGTTTAATCTGTTTTCTTTAAGAGATGATGATAAATTTTTGGGCATATCTTATTGGTATAGAAAACCAATACAAAATGTTGTAACAAGATATGAAGAGAATGGTATCATGAAAGCGTCCACATTTTCAAAAGTTTATTACGTAGAATTTAGATTTAAGAAAGGTAGTGTTTGTTGTTATATTGGAGAAATTACTTATTTACTTAGAAAGGAAAAAGCTAATAAGAAATATTATGAATCTTTAGTTGAAAGAATGATCAATTTAGAAAAACAAGTATATGAATTTTATGGCAAAAAGCTACCAAATGGAGGAATTATAAATAAATGGATAGAAAAAAACCAGAAATAATCACAATTGCTAATATCAAGGGTGGTGTTGGAAAAAGCATTTTGACTATTATTTTTAGTTATATTTTAAAAGATGCGGGCAAGAAGATTTTAGTTATAGACTTAGATCCTCAAAATAGTTTAACCAGTTATTTTATGCAATATATAAAAAATTTAGAATTGAATAATGTTTATGAGTTTTTAAGAGAAAATACAAATTTAGATTTTGGTAAATATTTAAACAAGATAAATGATAGCATATATCTTCTGCCTTCTCATCCAAATTTGCATCTTTTTAATCAACAGGTTGATTCGTATAAAGTTCTTTCTTTAAAACATAGGTTAAAAAAATTTTTAGTTAGTTATTATTTTGATTATGTTTTGATAGATACTCCTCCTAATTTAGATTCACTTTTAGATAATGCTTTACATATTACAGATAAGCTCATAATACCTATTCAGGTTGAGAGATTTTCGGTTGAAAGTTTGTCTATATTGATGAAATACATTTCAAAAATTTCTATTTATATAGATAAAGACATTGATATATCGATAGTAGAAAATCAGTTTATGAGAAATAGAAATACTTTTAAGGATATAGAAAATTCAATTCAAGAAAAATATGGTAATTTTATTAAAGGGAAGGTTCATTTTTCCAATAAAATAAAAGTTTTTACAAATAACTTACAAGAGCCTAGTTATAAGGAGCTTTATTATCAAGAATGTGCAGAATGTTTAAATAATATATTAAGAATTTAAATTTAATTTTTATAGTTAATGAGAACAAAATCGTTCGATATCGAACGATTTTGTTCTAAGGAGTTTTGCAAGTGTCAAAAAATATGATTGTTTTAAATGATAGGGAAAAGGGTTTGATGAGCATTTCGCAAGAGGAAGAATATGAGAATTATAAGTTCGCTTTAAGGAAAAGTATAATCAATGACATTGAAAATAAAATTCAAATAATGGAAATTTTATACAATATAAAAACCAAAAATCTTTACCTTATTGACGGATATAAAAGTTTTGAGGCGTTTATCAATAAATTTTTGATTAAAAAAACACAAGCATATTCATATTTAAAAATATATGAACATGTATTAAGGGGTGATTTAAGTATAAATGATATTAAACAAAGGGGAGTAGTAGATGTTTATAAAAGTATCAAATCAAATGAAGTTACCAGTCAAAAATCAAAAAAAAAACCAATAAAACCGTTGCGTTTTCAACTTAAAACAGAGCAAGCATATGAATTTTATAAGAAAAATTCTGAATTTGCAAGTTTTCTTTTAGAGGAGATTTTTAGTAATGGAGGGAACATTTTAGAACAGTTGGAAATCAGATATAAAAATTTAAAAAACAATTGATTTTATTTGATTTTTAATGTATTTTAATATTAATTGTGTGGGCATTTAAATCCCATCCTATGTTGGTCAAGCTTAAAAGTTTTTAAGCCTTTGTTAGCAAGTCTTTTTGAGAATTGTTAACAAAGGCTTAAAATTTGACTTTCAAGTTTAATAATGCAATATTTTTTTTGTATGATAAAGCTATTTTTGTTAATAGTGTTGTAGGTTTTTAGTTTTTGACTTATTACGATAAATAATCAACATAAAATGTTAATAATGCAAGATACAATCAATATAATAAGTAAAATGAATTTAAGTAATATTGCAGAAGTATTTAAAATATATAAGAATATGCATATGACATTATATGAGACGCTTTTTGATAGTTTAGAGATAATAGATATATTTTTGTTATAATTATAGAATTATAATTCTAGTATACTTGATTATTTTGGAGAGAAATCAAAGCTTGAAACTATAGAGTATTGGATTGGCCTACTTAATAAGTATTTAATAAAGAGAGAGTTTAGTTTGGAAGTAATAAAATATTATGCCATCTTCTTAATATAAGAATAGCTTCAATATAGTTAAAGGTAACCAAATCTTTTTGGATATGTAGTTAGTGATGAACCTTTTAAGTATTATTTGCCAGTAAATACAAACTTCCTATTTTATGAGAAAAAAAGTTTCTTTAAGAGGAGGCTTTCTTCTATATACTTAATTTTGTAATTTTGAATATTTTTTGTACCTTATTTGAGGTGATAGGTTTAATGAGTTTAATATATTCTTTAAATATATTGATATTAAACATCAAAGCATCGGTTATTTGCTTGGTTTTGAGTTAGGATATGTCAAGAGATTTATATAGGTATTTGATAGTTTTTGTAAATTACATAAAAATGTAACTGAAGATGCCCTTAAAAATGAAATTATTTTGCAAAGTAGTTTCTCCTCTAAATCGTACAGGTTTAATGGTTTTTGTAAGTATTACTCTAGCAAAATTTAATTTCTTCTCCTCTATTAATCAATTGTCTACTTGATGCATTACTTTAACCGTTTTGGCAATAAATTTAATTTATTTTTTTATAAGGTGTTTTTTGCTTTACTATCTTAAATCTCTTTTTTTAAATATGCTTTCTTAATTTCATTATGATGAGTTATAATTATTTTATTAAATTGACTTAAACTATTAATTAGTAATACTGGCATTAAAATAAAATTAATTTTTTTCATAACAAATCCCCTTATTTTTATGATTTATTTTTATTGCTAATTTACTGTAAGTTCAGCTACATGATTTTTCTCCTGAAAGCTTTATTTTAAGATATTCAAACATCCCTTTATTAGTGTTTTTGTAGGACATACTGTTAATAATACCTTTAAAAAACTGCTCGATTTACAATCAATAGCATCGCTGATATATTGAGCAAAAGTTTTACCATTGTCTTTTTCACTTCTTTTTTTGTTTGTATCCGTTAAGCTAGTCAAGAAAGTTTGTGTATTTGCTCTTACTTTCATCTTTGTATCCACCAATTTAATTTTGTCATTGTTAATTACCTGATTCAATGCATGCTTTAAATAGCTAAATTTCTTCTGCTTATCATCAGACAGGGTAATTTTTTTTGTGTTTAGTTAGTTTTATTTGGTAAATTATTCAAATTCCTTTTAGATCTATTATGTGGCTTAGCATCAGTAGGTTTTATACTTATATTTATATCATTTGCAACAGTACAAAAGTAATATGCTGAGAAGTATTAACCTTGTAAGGTTACTCATATCAATTCTCTTATCTTTGTGATTTAAACAATATATAGTAATTCTTATTGTGATGTATGAGTTTTTGTGAGTATTAACTTGTTTTGTAAAAATTATTCCTTTTTTAACTATCTTGTCCCTTGGCAAGTTAAAAGGAGGCACGGAAATGAGAAAAGAATAAGTGCAATAATAATGACTTTATTTATGGTATTTATATCATGTAATAATGGAGGTCCAGAGCTTAAAAGTGACGAAGTAGCTAAGTCTGATGGAACAGTACTTGATTTAGCAAAAATAAGTTCAAAAATAACCGAGGCTGTAGCTTTTGCTAAGAGTGTTAAAGAAATAGAAACCTTAGTTAAGTCTATTGATGAGATTGCTAAGGGTATTAAGAAAAAGATTGGTGCAAATGGGTTGGAAGCTGATGCAGGTGCTGGTGCTCACTATACTCCTTTATTGGCAGGGGCATATAGTGTGGCTACAACCATAGAATCAAAAGTAGGAGAGTTAAAAATAGCGGAAACCCTTAAAGGTTTAAATGAAAAGGTTAAAGATGTTGAGGATAAAGCCAAAGCATTTACAGCTAAGTTGAAAAATCAACATGCTACTTTGGGACTTGCTAACGGAGCTGCTACTGATGCGCATGCAAAAAATGCTATAGATAAAAGCGATAATACTGGAGATAAAGGAGCTAAAGAGCTTGGCGAACTAAACACAGCAATTGATGCTTTGTTAAAGGCTGCTGAAGCTGCAGTAACAGCTGCATTTAATTTGCTTACAACTTCTGCTAAGTCAGAGTCTGTTAAGCCTTCTAACACCTAAGGGATAAACAATTTAATTAATTATTATAAGATTACTTTTTAATCAATGGTAATTATCTGATAAAATAAAGTCTATAAATAATAAGCTAGGAGCATACTGCTCTTAGCTTATTTTGTTTTTTATTCCTATATTTATTTGCTTTACTACTTTATTATACTTTTGAGATTTTTTTGATTACTTTTATCTTTTAGACTTATATTTATGCCTTGATTTTAATTCATTTTATCACTTAATGAAAGCTTAAATTGCTTATTTATAACTTTATTTTACTTCTTAGCTGTGGGAGTGGCAGTACTAATGCTGGGGAGCCTAAAACTGTGTATTTAACATTTATAGCTAATTTAGGGAAAGGGTTTTTAGATGTTTTTGTGACTTTTGGAGATATGGTTACTGGATAAGGCAGATACTAAGAAAAGTGATATAGGGAAGTATTTTACTGATATTGAGAGCACTATGACAACAGTTAAAAAGAAGTTGCAAGATGAAGTTGCTAAGAATGGTAACTATCCAAAGGTAAAGACAGCTGTTGACGAATTTGTTGCAATCTTAGGAAAGATCGAGAAAGGAGCAAAAGAAGCATCTAAAGGGGCTACTGGTGATGTTATTATTGGGAATACTGTTAAGAATGGTGATGCTGTACCTGGAGAAGCAACAAGTGTCAATTCTCTTGTTAAAGGAATTAAAGAAATAGTTGGGGTAGTCTTGAAGGAAGGTAAGGCAGATGCTGATGCTACTAAAGATGATAGTAAGAAAGATATTGGTAAATTATTTACCGCAACCACTGATGCGAATAGAGCTGATAATGCGGCAGCTCAAGCAGCTGCAGCGTCAATAGGAGCAGTGACAGGTGCTGATATCTTGCAAGCTATAGTACAATCTAAGGAAAATCCTGTTGCAAATAGTACTGATGGAATTGAAAAAGCAACAGATGCAGCTGAGATTGCAGTTGCTCCAGTTAAAGATAATAAAAAAAGAGATTAAAGATGGAGCAAAAAAAGACGCAGTTATAGCTGCAGGCATTGCACTGCGAGCAATGGCTAAGAATGGTACATTTTCTATTAAAAACAATGAAGATGCGGCTGTAACGACGATAAATAGTGCAGCAGCAAGCGCAGTGAACAAGATTTTAAGCACTCTAATAATAGCAATAAGGAATACAGTTGATAGTGGTTTAAGAACAATAAATGAGGCTCTTGCTACAGTTAAGCAAGAAGATAAGTCTGCAGAAGCTACTATACCTGCAGACGCAACAGCTAGTGGACAGCAACAATAAAAAATTATTAATAAACATAACTAAATAAAGTCATTTGAGGAAAACTCTTCTCTTCATAAGAATTGTTTTCCTTTTGTTTTACCTACCCTCTGATTGCACAGGGGGCTAATAGTATAAAGAATTCTTTAAAAATCACAAATCAAACCTTAATAAGTATTTTTATATTTGTAGTTTTCTATTTATTTGTTGTGGTCAGCAATCAGATGCAGGGAAGGATGGCGCAGCAGCAGCTACAGGAGGAAGAAGTTTAAGTGAAGTGCTAATGGATGTAGGTAGAAGTGCTGAGAATGCCTTTTATTCATTTTTAGAGTTAGTTTCAGATGCTTTAGGTTTTACTGTAACTAAGGATACAAAGAAGAGTGATGTAGGAGATCATTTTATTGCTTTAGGTAAAAAACTTGGAGAAGTATCAAAAGAGTTAGAAGAAGTAGCAAAAAAATCAGAAACAGATGTTGATCAAGATGGTTTATTAAACAAGGTAATTAAAGAAGCAGAGTTGATGCTGCCAAGACTACTTTAAGCACATTAAAAGAGCATTTAGAGTCTTTAAAAGGGATAGGAGATGATGACAAGGTAGGTGAAGCAACAAGTAACCAAAATGGAGTAGCAGCAAGTACAGATGAATTAAAAGGCGCCTTTAAAGCGTTGAAAGGAATAGTGGATACAGCTGGTAAAGAAGGCGTTGCAAAGCCAAAAGCAGGAGACACAGCAGTAAAAATAGGTAATGCAGATAATAAAGATGGAGCCAAAGTTTTAGCAGCAGCTGCTAATGCAGGAGCAGCAGTGGGAGATAAAGCCGCAGCAATAGTATCAGCAGTAAGTGGAGAAGAAATGCTAGCATCAATAGTTGCATCACAAGAAGGAGATGCTGATGCAGCCCTAGCAGCAGATGCAACTGCACAGACAAGTGCACTAAAGTTTGCAAGAGGGGGAGGTAATGCAGGTCAGTTAGCAAAGGAAGCAGCTAAAGCAGCAGCAGTGGCAGGAGGAATAGCATTACGTTCCTTAGTTAAAGGTGGTAAATTAGCTGCTAATAATAATGATGATGACAAAGTAGTACAATCAGCAGGAGTAACCGCAGTAAATAAACTGTTAGTAGCAGTAGAAGGTATAATTAAGAAGACAGTAAAGAATGTTCTTGAGAAAGCAAAAGGAGAAATAGATAAAGCAAGAGCTCCAAAAGCAACAGGTCAGTAATAAGATAGATAGTTAGATTAATTACTTAAAAGTAAGAGTAGAAGGCAATCTTAGAGATGCGTCTCAGATGCCTTCTATATTGTTGTAATGAAAAATAAGAAGTTAAATTGGCTGCTGGATCTAAAAATCCTTTCTTAGATTCACTTATTAAAATAGGGCAAGGATTTCAAGATATATTTGGAATTTTTGGAAATGCAATAGGTGATGCATTAGGATTTAATGCAGTTAAATCTGGTGACAAGAAAAGTAAAGTAGGTGAACACTTTAAGAAAATAGGAGATGGACTTACAACTACTAAGGATAAGTTAAAAGAGCTATCAAAAAAATATCTGAAGCAAAGAATGCTGATGGAAGCAGCATTGAAGCTGTTAAGAGTGCAATTAAAGGAGCGGGTGATGTTTTTGATAAATTAATTGGTGCTCTAACTAAACTTGTTGATGTTGCTAAAGAAGCTGGTGATACTAATATTGGCGATGCTAATAATGCTGGTGCTGCAGTAGCTGCTGATGAAAATAGTGTAAAAGCTGTAATTGCTAATGTAAAGGAAATTATTGATGCAGCGGATAAATCTGGTGTAAAGATTGAATTGGGGAATGCTGGTAATCAGGTAACAGCTGGTGCTCAAACCGATGCCCCTGCTGCCCTTGCTGCAAATAATAATGCTCAAGCTAATTCTGGTCCTAAGTTAGCTGAAGAAGTATCAAAAGCAGATCCATGGGCAATGATTAATAAAATTAAAAATGCTAAGACTGGTATTAATCTTGCTGTTGGTGATAATAATGAAGTAGGAGCTCTAGCCACTAAAATAGCTGATGCTAATAGTACTGGAGCTAAAACAAATGCCGATTTAGCTGCTGCTGTTGCTCTTAAGGCAATGACTAAAGGTGGTAAATTTAGTCATGCTGCTAATGAAGATGGAGCAGTTAAAGCAGCAGCAGTAAGTGCTGTAAATAAGATATTAGGAGTACTGGACGTAATAATTAGAAAAACAGTAAGTAGCAATTTAAATAAGATAAGAGAAGCAGTAAAGGGAATACAATATTCTGAAACTACTACTGAAGCAATCAAAGCTAGTACTACTCAACCTACTGCTACTAAATAAATTATCTAATTAAATAATCTAAATAATAAAGTCATTGTAAGGGAATAAATAATTTAAGCAGTTATTATAGATAAGTTATTAAGTAAAAGGCAGGAGCCAGGAAAAATAAAGTTATTTAAGGGAAGCTCTTCTCTTTTTTTCTGTGAGGTAGGAGAACTATTTGCTAACAATAGTTTTGATGCTGAGGCTAATGCATAAGTTAAAAGGAGGCACGTAAAAAAATGAGAAAAAGAATAAGTGCAATAATTAATAAGCTAAATATAAGTATAATGATGATGATAGTTGTTCTAATGATAGGATGTGGACAACAACCAGAAGCAGGTAAGACCGGAGCAGCAGGAGGAGAGAAACAAGGGGCTGGAAGTTTAAGTGAAGTACTAATGGAAGTGGGAAAAAGTGCTGAGAATGCTTTTTATTCATTTTTAGAGTTAGTTTCAGATACATTAGGCTTTACTGCTAAATCAACTACAAAGAAAGAGGATGTAGGGGGTTATTTTAACAGCCTGGGTGGTAAGCTTGGAGAAGCATCAAATGAGTTAGAACAAGTAGCAAAAAATTCAGAAGCAGGCATTGAAAAAAATGACGCATCAAAAAATCCAATTAGAAGTGCAGTTAATGCAGCTAAGAAGACATTGGAGGCATTAAAAGGATATTTAGACTCCTTAGGAACAGTAGGTGATTCTAATCCAGTAGGTTGGGCATCAAATAATGCCCAAGGAGCAGCAGTAGATGAAGCTGAGTTAAAGAAAGCATATAAAGCATTGAAAGGAATAATGGACACAGCAGAGGGAGCAGGTGTTGCAAGGCCAGAAGTTGGAAATATAGCAGTAAAGGTAGGTAATGGAACAGATAATAAGGATGGCGCTAAAATATTAGCTACAGATGGAGCTGCAGCAGTAGGAGATGCAGGTAAAGCGGCAGCAATATTAACAACAGTAAGTGGTAAGGAAATGCTAGCATCAATAGTTAATTCAACAGAAGATAAAGCTGTGAAAATAACAGGTAATGTAACTGTAGAGACAACTCCATTGGAATTTGCAGTAGGAGGCAATGGAGCTCATCTATCACAAAATGCCAATTCAAAAGCAGCAGCAGTAGCAGGAGGAATAGCATTACGTTCCTTAGTTAAAGGTGGTAAATTAGCTGCGAATAATAATGATGATGACAAAGCATCACAAGGAGTAGGGATCACAGCGGCAAATAAATTATTAGTAGCAGTGGAAGATATAATTAAAAAGACAGTAAAGAATGTTCTTGAGAAAGCAAAAGGAGAAATAGATAAAGCAAGAGATCCAAAACCAGCAGGTCAGCAATAAGATAGATAGTTAGATTAATTACTTAAAAGTAAGATTAGAAGGCAATCTTAGAGATGCGTCTCAGATGCCTTCTATATTGTTGTAATGAAAAATGAGAAGTTAAATTGGCTGCTGAATCTAAAAATTCTTTCTTTGATTCATTAGTGAAGATAGGCCAAGGATTTCAAGATATATTTGGAATTTTTGGAAATGCAATAGGTGATGCATTAAGACTTAGTGCTGTTAAATTTGGTGGCCAGAAAAGTAAGGGAGGAGAACACTTTGAGAAGATGAAAAAAGGATTGGAAGGTACTAAGGATAAGTTAAATGAGCTATCAGGTGAAATATCTGAAGCAAAGAATGCTAATGGAAGTAGCATTGAAGTTGTTAAGGGCGCAATTAAAGGAGCGGGTGATGTTTTTGATAAATTAATTGATGCCTTAACTAAACTTGCTGGTGTTGCTAAAGAAGCTGGTAGTATTGACATTAGTGATACTGATAATGCTGCTGCTGCGGTAGCTGCTGACAAAGCTAGCGTTGAGACTATTATTGCAGGAGTTAAAGCTATAATTGAAACTGCCAAAGAGTCAAGAGTAGAGATTGAAGATGGAAAAGAGGGTAGTCCGGTTGAAGCTAATGCTGGTGGTGAAGCAGTTGCAAAATCTAGTGCTGCTGCGTCTGATAATGTTGGTCCTAAACTAGTTGATGAAGTGGCTAAAGCCGATCCATGGGCAATGATTGATAAGATTAATAGTGCCAAGGCCGCTGTTGGTGTTCAACTTGATGCTAATACCAATTATGGTGCTGGAGAATTGGCAACTGGTACTCCTAATCAAGCTAATGGTTCTAAAGCAGCTGCTAATGCGGACTTAGCAGCAGCTGTTGCTCTTAAGGCAATTACTAAAGGTGGGAAATTTACTAATGCTGCAAATGAAGCTGGTGCAGTTAAGGCAGCAGCAGCAAGTGCTGTAAATAAGGTATTAGGAATACTGGACGCAATAATTAGAAAAGCAGTAAATCTAGAACTTGGTAAAATTAAAGAAGCAGTAAAGGGAATAAAATACTCTGAGTCTACTGGTGAAGCTACTGAATCTGATACTGCTCAACCAATTACTAATAAATCGTCAAACTAAAAATATAAAGTCATTGTAAGGGAAAAGCTTTTCTTGTTTTTAATGCAGGAATGTAGTTTCTCTGATTAAGTAAGCTGTAAGAGCAGGGAAAAATAAAGTCAAAAAGGAATAGGAAGCTAGGAGTGTAATGCTCTTAGCTTCTGATGTTATTTAGGGAATGTTTATTTGTATATAAAATTGTTTATATGAGTAAAGATTGAATATAAATAATTGCAAGTATGATATTAAGAGTATGTTTTTATTGTAATCAAATAATTAATACTTTAAAAGTAAGCTAACTTTTGTAAGTAAAACAGAAGCATAAAAAACAGGATAATAATGGGTTATATCATATGTCAATGCCAAAAAGTTATTGTGGGTTCATATTTTTTATGATATAGGAAGGTATGAAATAATGAAAATGAGAGAAAGAATAAGTGCAATAATAATGACTTTATTTATGGTATGAGTAAGCTGTAATAGCGGTGGGGTTGCGGAAGATCCTAAACTTGTGTATTTAACATCTATAGCTAATTTAGGGAAAGGATTTTTAGATGTTTTTGTGGCTTTTGGAGAGATATGGTTGCTGGTGCGTTTGGTATTAAGGCAGATACTAAGAAAAGTGATATAGGGAAGTATTTCACTGATATTGAAAAAACTATGACATCAGTTAAAAAGAAGTTGCAAGATGAAGTTGTTAAGAATGGTAATTACGCAAAAGTTAAAACGGTCGTTGCCAAGTTTATTGAAGAAGTATTAGATAAGATTGCAGCAGGAGCAAAGGAAGCAGCCAAAGGTGCAACAGGTAGTGATGCTATTGGAAATGCTGTGCACAATCAAGATGCTGTAGCAGCAGATGCTACAAGCGTAAATGCACTTGTTAAAGGAATTGGCGAAATAGTAGAAGTGGTTCTAAAAGATGGTGAAGGAGATGCAGGGGCTACTAAGACCGGAGATACAGAGAAAAAATCAATCGGTAAACTTTTTGCAAAGAAAGATGATGATAGAGCTCAAGAGGCTGAAGCATCAGCAGCAAATGCATCAATTGGGGCTGTAAGTGGTGCTGACATATTGAAAGCTATTGCTAAGTCTGGAGAGATTGCTGATAATAACAAAAATATTGAAGAAGCAAAAGACGCTGCAAGTATTGCTGCTGCTAAGCAAACTGATGATAAAAAAGAAATTAAAGATGAAGCAGCAAAGAAAGATGCAGTTATAGCAGCTGGCATTGCACTGCGAGCAATGGCTAAGGGTGGTAAATTTACTGCTAAGCAAAATGAAGAGAAATCTGCTAATGCAGTAAATGGAGCAGCAGCAAGTGCGGTAGGTAAGACTTTAAGTACACTTATAATAGCAATAAGGAATACAGTTGATAGTGGTTTAAAAACAATAAATGAGGCTCTTGCTACAGTTAAACAAGAAGATAAATCTGTAGAAGCAACTAATACTGCAGAAGCAACAACTAGTGGTCAGCAAGCGAAAAACTAGTTAAGGGTAAATATAAAGGATAAAGTTGTTGTAAGGGAAACGTTTCTCTTGTTTTCTGTGAGGTAGGAGAACTATTTGCTAGCGATAGTTCTGTTGCTGGAACTAATGCCTAAGTTAAAAGGGGGCACGGAAATGAAAAAAATTAAGTGCAATAATATGACTTTATATTTGGTATTAGTAAGCTGTAATAAGGATCTTCAGAGTAGATTTTAAAGTTAGTAATAGACTTAGGTAATGATTTTTTAAATGTGTTCACATCATTTGGAGATATAGTTGCCAAGGCATTAGGATTTAGTACAGAGACAAAAAAGTCTGATGTTGGAGCTTATTTTAAAACAATCCAAGATACTATACAAGGCACTAAGGACAAGCTTAATAAAATTGTTACTGACATGAAGAGAGAAGGAAATCCTAATGCAACTGCAACTGAGACTGCGGTAAAAACACTAATTGATAATACTATTGACAAGATTAGAAGGTGCTAAGATTGCAAGTGATGCTATTGGAGATGCTAGTGACCCAATTGGTAATGTTGCTGCTGCTAATGCTGGTGGTGCTGCTGGGATTGGTGTTGATAGTCTAGTAAAAGGGATTAGGAGTATAGTAAATGTGGTACTTGGAGATAAAGGAAATGCTGATGCTGGTACCGAAAAAAAAGCTTGATGCTCTTGGAGCAAGGACTGCTAATGCTGGCGATGGTGAGGCAGGTAAGCTATTTGGTAATGCTGCTATGAATGCTGAGCCTAAGAAATCAGCAGCTGATTCCTCTAAAGCAGTAGGAGCAGTAACTGGTGCTGACATATTACAAGCTATGATTAAAGATAATGGTGATGCTGCTAAGTTAGCTAAAGAAACAACTGGGAATGCTAATGCTATACCTAAGGATGGAACTATTGCAGGAGCTATAGCGCTAAGAGCAATGGCTAAAGGTGGTAAATTTGCTAATGGAAATAATGCTAATGATGTTGCTGCTGCAGTTAAAGGTGTAGCAGTAAGTGCCAGTTACTAAAGCATAAATACATTAACTGTTGCAATAAGAAAAACAGTTAAAGAAGCTATGAAAATTAATGCGAATGATACTTCCTATAAGTCCTGAACAGAGCATCCCTAAAGCTACTATTGATAACTAGTAAAGGTAAATACTAAAAATATAAAGCCATTTAAGGAAAATGATTTGCTAACGATAGTTCTGATGTTTAAGGTAATGCATAAATTAAAAGGGGCACATAATGGGAAAAAGAATAAGCGCAATAATAATGACTTTATTTTTGGCATTAGTAAGCTATAATATTAGGCAGGCAGAGGATCCTAAAACCGTTTTTTTAACCTCAATAGCTAATTTAGAGAAAGAGTTTTATCAATTTATTATTTCTTTTGTAGAAATGGTTGCAGATGCGTTTGGGGTATTAAGGTAGATATTGAGAAAAGCGATATAGGAAAGTATTTCATTGATATTAAGAAAATGATGACATCAGTTAAAGAGAAGTTAACTTTTGAAGTTATTAAGAATGGTAATTACGCAAAAGTTAAAACAGTTGTTGACAAATTTATTAAAGAAGTCTTAGACGAAATTGCGTCAGAAGCTAAAGAAGGAGTAAAAGGGGCTGGAGGTTATGTTGTTATTGAAAATGCTGTTAAAGACCAGAACTCTCAACCCGAAGATGCCTAAAGCGTAAACGGTACTTGTTAAAGGAATCAAAGAAATAAAGCTGGGATAGTTCTCAAGCAAGGTGAAGGAAATTCAGAAGTTACTAAGACCTCAGAGAATGTGCAAAAATAAATTCTCAAGTTGTTTAGTGCTGCGGAAGCTAATGGTGCTGATATTTTTTTCAAGTTATTGTTAAATCTGGTAATTTTGCTAATAACAATACTGTGCTTGAGACAGCAATCATTGAGTGCAAAAGTGAATACGATATTGAAGATATCTTATAGCATTTCCTAAAGGAATTTAGCAATGGGTATAAATACAAAGTATGGATGATGATGAGGTATAGAGATGGGATAATTGGCGATTATGAGCTCATATGGGAGGGAAGATTTAGAGAGATTGGCACACCAAATAAGTATAAGTTCAATTGTGCTTCTAAAGAGGCTTATGGCGAGAATATATGAGTTAGAAAAAAGGCTTCCGATTTAAAGCAAGAGAGATAACAAATCAATTGAAGCCTGAATAGGCAGAAAGAATAGAAAGAGATAGGGAAGAAAAACGTAGGCTTGAGATAAAGGGAAAGGAAGAATATTCGAAAAAGCTATTTGAACGTGATGCTATAGAGAGAGAAGAGTGTTTAAGAAGAGCTAAGGAAGAACAGGCTTATCTAAAGATCGTGCTAGGGAAAGCATGATTGCTACCCCGGAGAAAAGTAGGGGTAGGTAATATTGCAATGAGTGTATAGAATAATAGCACAGATGAATAATTCAATACCCGACAGTTTGTATAAGCCACAGCTGGCTAATATTGGACTTAAGAGAAATTTTGAAGGGTTCAATACTATCTATATCTAATTTAGGAATTATACTTCCAAATCAAGAGCAAGATAAATTTTTAAGGGAAAAGGAGACATGAGATGAGGTTTAGTTTGAAATATTTAGCAAGAAGGCTATATATAAAGCACCATAGGTTTTGGAATATCTATATGAGCGATGGAGTGCAGTCTAAGAGAGCAGACAAGACAGTAATTAATTTCCCAGTACTTAATACTGAGGACATTGATTATGAGGATGTATATGCATGCGTTAAAGAGTGGCTAGCAAAGAAATATACAGATGGCCTTGGCATTACAATTAAGCAAGTAGACAATGATGATTATTGTGAAACAAAGCGCGGTTCTTTGTTGTTGTAAGGGGTCTGGGGGATATTGGTTCCTTAGAGGCAGAAGAAGAAGTTTATGAAGAAAAATTACGAGGTAAGCAAATTAAGACTGCTAAAAGGACTAAGCCAACAAGTCCTTAGGTTTATATACCATTCTGACTTGTGTGAATTGCTGATCATGTAGTCAAAGACCATAGAATTAGTAATTCACATTTACTTATCCAAAACCGAATAATTACTTAAATATAAGTGTTAATAAAATGCCTATAGAGATGGTAATAATAGTACCAAACATCCAATTATGAAGTTTTAATGTACTCTTAAGCTCCATTTTGTTAACATCAATCTTGTTATCGAGTTCATTAAATTTAGTATCAATCTTGTTATCAAGGTCTTTAATGTCAGATTTTAGCTCATTTCTAACATTATCAATCTTGATGTTAAGATTATTCTCAACAGTATCAATTTTATTATCAAGGTCTTTAATGTCAGATTTTAACTCATTTCTAACATTATCAATCTTGATGTTAAGATTATTCTCAACAGTATCAATTTTATTATCAAGGTCTTTAATGTCAGATTTTAACTCATTTCTAACATTATCAATCTTGATGTTAAGATTATTCTCAACAGTATCAATTTTATTATCAAGGTCTTTAATGTCAGATTTTAACCCATTTCTAACATTATCAATCTTGATGTTAAGATTATTCTCAACAGTATCAAGCTTGTTATCAAGGTCTTTAATGTCAGATTTTAAGCTTGCTTCAACCTTATTAATCTCGGCTTGTAAGGTTGCCCCAACCTTTTCAAGTTTTATATCAAAGTTTTCTTTTAAATACTCAATATCTTTATAAGTAAGCTCATTACGATAATATCTGTAAGACAAATCAGTAGCAATATCTCTATCAATACCAGCTTTAACAAGTTCAGCGATAACCATTTGTTGAGTAACTATCGGTTGAGGAAGTCCCATAAAATCTCCTTATAAGTATTATACATTGTTTTATTGCAAAAGGATATGAGAGAATAGTTGTTTTTGAATCCTATTAGTTAATTTATAATTAATATCAAGTTGTTTGAGGTGTATATTAATATAAGATTTGAGTGTATGTAAGTTTTTACTTGATTCATTATCAAGTAAAAAGGATTCAATTAGGGCAGCAATATTAGAGTGTAATTTATTATTGCTATTTTTATAGAAAATCAAATTAGAGGTATGTATGCGTAATGATTGAAAAGAATTAATAAACTTTAAGTTTTTATAGCTATTTAGAGGAGTAGTTTTGTTTACAAGTTTGATATGCTTATGTTTTAGATTTTGTGAAGAGGAGTGGGTATAAAAGCAAAAAGCATTTTTTCTATGGGAGGAATTAAGAATAGCATAGTAAATGGATTCTAGATGTTTAGAGGTGATGTTTGCTAGGAATAGTTTTTTAAGAATACGATTAATTTTCCAAGCAAGGATAGTAGAATTAAGCTTTTTTAGAGAATAAATGGCGTTTGTAATTAGTTTTGGGTTAAGCAAAGCATGCTTTTTAATTTGTAAACCAGAAGATAAAGTATAAGAAATAATATTATCTGTAAAGTTAGTGATAGTAAAATTTTTGTTATTTAGAGTGGACAGAGGTATACCGGAAGAGAGTATAATACCAATTGATTTAAGTTCTGTACTATTTGATAGTAAGAAATAATTTTTAGAGAAAGAAATAATTTCTTTAGGATTTATTTCAAGTGAATCGGTAGTAGATATTTTGGCAATAAATTTTTTAGATTTGATTTTATTAAAAATATTTTTTATACTAATCATTGTATAGAAATATATATCTATTTATAAAAATGTCAACTTTGGTATATTTTCGTGACAACTATGGTGCATTTTCATAGCAATTTTGTCCATTTTGGCGTCAACTCATAAAAATAAGAAATGAAAAAAATCAACTTTGTTCATTTTCGTGGCAACTTTGTTCATTTTGGTATCAACTTTGTACATTTTCATAGCAACTTTAGTCAATATTATAATTCAAAGAATCTCATACTAATAACAAATTATA
>NZ_CP073145.1 GCF_023035675.1 Borrelia hermsii DAH
TAGTTTAGTTGATATTAGTATAAATCCCTTTATAAAAAACCCATACAAATACTAAGATCTCTTTGAAATTATTATGTCAACTACTTATAGACATTATTAAATATAAAGCAAGGACTCACTCTCATTATTTGGCAAATATCTTCAAATATGATTCTTTCAATTCTATTCCTCTTTGTTTCACAATATTAACCGCTCTAATAACATGCTCATCATTTACAATTTTATTCAACATATAATAAACATCTTCTTTAGTGCTACTGCTAATATTTTTCTTTAAAGCCACACATTCTAGAATATTAAAAATCACATTTCTAACTAGCTCTAACATTGTTAAATATTTAGCTAACCGTTTATTCATATCAACAAGCTCTTCCATAGTCACTTTAGAATCAAACTCTTTCCTTGAATTAGACTTAACAAAATCCCTAGGTATAATCTTACTATCTATAGGAAGGTAATAATTACTATAAAGTTGTTTTACAAAAACAGATCCAACATCCCTCATCATATCATTTATCATCTTAAGAAATTTAATAACAATATTATTGTATTTATGGCCTACTGCAAACTTACAAGGCAACGAAGAACATTCGCTCCTCAATTTATTCACACTAAATACCAACGCATAAATAAAATCTCGATGATATTGAAAAGCCATATAAATATATTCATCATTCATCTCATTAGGTTGCATTAGTTCCTCGTCTAATACCTTAGCAAAAGTCACATATGGATAAGTATCAGCAGCACGATAAGGGCGCGACTTAAGCTTTTTAAAATACAAAGCATGTGTATGATAATAGTTTTGTTTATAGTTAAAAACATCTTTATATATTCCGTCAAATTGATTTATAGATTCTTCTTTCGTTTTTACGTCGCTGGGCCCTCCTTCTGATAACAACCACTCCCAATCTAATCCTTCTCCATACTCATCAAGACCTATCAGATTTGATACCCATTCTTTATATACAGGTTCACACTTTTGTAACACTGGTGTTAATGCGTTTTCTTCGCTTTTAACCTCAGCAGGAAGAGGAGATAAAAGTCCAGCTACATCTTCGCTTTTAACTTCAGAAGGAAGGGGAGATGAAGGTCCAACTACATCTTGCTCTCCTGGCTTTTCTCCTTCCTGTATTTCATTAACTAAAGGAATCGGTATCTCTCTATCTATAACAACTAATGGGACGATTGGTATCTTGATTCCTTTACCTTCTAACTTATTGCTAATTATTATTTTCTCTGGTTTAACTTTGCTTTCTTCTGTATCTTGATAACAATTTATTATCAACACACTCAACAATACCATACTTACTCTTACCATATAAATTTCTCCCTTTTATACTATTTCTTTATTGGGATAACTATTATTAATTATTACTTCAGCACATCATCAACTTTAAGCATCAATCTTTGTTTATCTCTTAGAACCAAACCTCTATTCATTAAGTCCGATAAATAATTCCTTATTCTATAATAAGATAAATTCGTATCTTTCTTAATTTCCCTCAAAGGCTTTATAGTGCGCTTATCATCTTCTAAATTAGATGCAATAAACTCAAGTGATTCATCAACTCTTTTAAACGGTTTTTTATTCTTTTCTAAACTAGGGATTCGACTACCTTGTATCTTTTTAGCCTTACTTCTTGTAGGCAATGGGACAGAGTGTAATAACTTTTGTTCATAAAACTTGTGATAAGCATTATGTATTATACAGAATGCCATTGCTAAAAATATATCTAGACAAACAGACAACAATAATAATGAATAAACAAAAATTATATTCAGATAATCATCTCTAGCAATAACAACTGATGTTCCATTTAAAACATTAGCCGCTTTAATGCGATTATTATTTACAGCTGTTGTTTCAATCAAATTACCAAGCTTGAAACGCAAATCCCTTAAAGATTGTAAATATTCATCCCTTTGACTAAATAAAGCCTTATTTTCTCTGCTCGCATTTTCAATTTCTCTCATGTAATCTTGCTTCATAGTTTTATATGTAAAGTCCAAATTCAAGTGCTTATTCTTGGCAAATTCTATACGATCATTGTTATT
This sequence comes from Borrelia hermsii DAH, assembly GCF_023035675.1. Taxonomy (NCBI): domain Bacteria; kingdom Pseudomonadati; phylum Spirochaetota; class Spirochaetia; order Spirochaetales; family Borreliaceae; genus Borrelia; species Borrelia hermsii. The sequence continues at coordinate 2,059 of NZ_CP073145.1, forward strand.
CTTAATCTTAACATCAATACTAGCTATTTCACCCTCAATTATCCGCTCTTTATCAGAAAGTAGCCTGCGCATAGCTTCCTCTTTTTCACTTTGACTTTTTTTAACGCTCAAAATAGTATCCCTAATAGTATCTTCAAACATCAAACTAAAGAAACTCTCAAAACTCATCCATGAACTTACAGACTGTGTTACAAGCCCTATCACTAGTAATACAAATATTGCCACTCTCTCTAAGCGCGCAAACACTGAAGCCTTAACAATATCCTCCACTACACGCTTCCTTAGTAAGGACAGAAAATACAATAATATTGAAGATGGTACCATTATAATGACTATTGTAAATGACAGCGTGTGATATAATTTAGCATTACTGCCAACATTATAACTTGCAAATCCTCTATGAGAATGCACCACATTGAAGAAAAATAAAAAGAGAGCAAACATTATCAACCAAATGTTGCGAATAAAAAATTCAAAATTAAGTTTCCAAGAATCTAGAATGCTAAACTCAACATTAATATCTTTTTTATCGTCTCTACTTATCATCAAAGCCCCTCTATTCTAATTATATTACCACACAACTAACCAATTTTACATACCCTTGACTACTTGTGATGAAATACTTAAACTGTGATGAAATACTTAAACTGTGATGAAATACTTAAACTGTGATGAAATACTTAAACTGTGATGAAATACTTAAACTGTGATGAAATACTTAAACTGTGATGAAATACTTAAACTGTGATGAAATACTTAAACTGTGATGAAATACTTAAACTGTGATGAAATACTTAAACTGTGATGAAATACTTAAACTGTGACGAAATACTTAAACTGTGATGAAATACTTAAACTGTGATGAAATACTTAAACTGTGACGAAATACTTAAACTGTGATGAAATACTTAAACTGTGATGAAATACTTAAACTGTGATGAAATACTTAAACTGTGATGAAATACTTAAACTGTGATGAAATACTTAAACTGTGATGAAATACTTAAACTGTGATGAAATACTTAAACTGTGATGAAATACTTAAACTGTGATGAAATACTTAAACTGTGATGAAATACTTAAACTGTGATGAAATACTTAAACTGTGATGAAATACTTAAACTGTGATGAAATACTTAAACTGTGATGAAATACTTAAACTGTGATGAAATACTTAAACTGTGATGAAATACTTAAACTGTGACGAAATACTTAAACTGTGATGAAATACTTAAACTGTGATGAAATACTTAAACTGTGATGAAATACTTAAACTGTGATGAAATACTTAAACTGTGATGAAATACTTAAACTGTGATGAAATACTTAAACTGTGATGAAATACTTAAACTGTGATGAAATACTTAAACTGTGACGAAATACTTAAACTGTGACGAAATACTTAAACTGTGATGAAATACTTAAACTGTGATGAAATACTTAAACTGTGATGAAATACTTAAACTGTGACGAAATACTTAAACTGTGATGAAATACTTAAACTGTGATGAAATACTTAAACTGTGATGAAATACTTAAACTGTGATGAAATACTTAAACTGTGATGAAATACTTAAACTGTGATGAAATACTTAAACTGTGATGAAATACTTAAACTGTGATGAAATACTTAAACTGTGATGAAATACTTAAACTGTGATGAAATACTTAAACTGTGATGAAATACTTAAACTGTGATGAAATACTTAAACTGTGATGAAATACTTAAACTGTGATGAAATACTTAAACTGTGATGAAATACTTAAACTGTGATGAAATACTTAAACTGTGATGAAATACTTAAACTGTGATGAAATACTTAAACCGTGATGAAATACTTAAACTGTGACGAAATACAAATCGCTGCCTCTACTAAGAAATTCCTAAATATTTTCCTAAAGACACAAATAATTGTGCTACAAAATATGACGCAGCAAGCGCAGCAATAACCGTCAAAGACGAAATTAACTGCCCCTTAAATCCTAACCTGCTCTCAATCAAAGTCAATCGAGAATTGATTTGTACTAAATCAGTTTTAACAACCTCTATCTTTTCATCAAGCTTATCTACCCTAGCATCAAGTTTATCTATCTTCTCATTAAGTCTAGACTCTACTCTATCTATCTTTTCATCAAGCTTATCTACCCTAGCATCAAGTTTATCTATCTTCTCATTAAGTCTAGACTCTACTCCTTCTATCTTCTCATTAAGTCTAGACTCTACTCCTTCTATCTTCTCATTAAGTCTAGACTCTACTCCTTCTATCTTCTCATTAAGTCTAGACTCTACTCCTTCTATCTTCTCATTAAGTCTAGACTCTACTCCTTCTATCTTCTCATTAAGTCTAGACTCTATTCCTTCTATCTTCTCATTTAAATCATTCCTGAATATATTTATCTTGTCATCTAAATAGTGAAAATTATCCAACATTCTATCTTGAAAAATATCAAACTTTTCTTCAAGAACATAATAACTAATAATCTGACCATCAAATGTCACACTATGATAATCTTTCTTAACTCTCTCAGGCCTAACTGCACTCTTAGCTATCTCTTCATCATTTACTTGTTCTTTTTCTGCAACACCCATATTTAACCTCGATTAATTCTTTACATTCTAACTAATTATAACATATCAAGCTTCAATTACTAATTGACTCTTTTCAAAAGAATAAGGCCAGTAACCAAAGTTACTGGCCTTATTCAGGGTGTAACACAGTAAGGATAATAAATTATCTTGCTGTGTACAAATAATATTATATCCATAATTTCAAAAAAGTCAATTGATTTTCTCGATTGTTTAAATATTTTTCTATTCAGCCATCCTAAAACTCATTGAATGCTCCCGAGCTTTAAGCATACGCACAAGCTTATCGGCATCCAAAACATCACCATTGAAATTGTAATTATTAATAATTACTTGTCCCTTACCATTTCCTTCACTTTTTTGTATTTTATTAATTTCCTCTGCAATAATTCTTGCCTCAAGATTACGCAAATTTTCATCAATTGGCGCTGGAGTTACTCTTACAAGCTCGCTCTGGCCCATCTCACTAGTCATCAGTCCTGCACCAGGCATATATGTTGGTCTTGTAGTCTTAAACCGGGCACCTTTGCGTGCAAGTTTAATTTCCTGCACAGAGCCTGCAGATTTTACTTTTGCTATTCTCTTTAATATCTCGTCTAATACTCCTTGAGCACGCTCTAAATCACTAGCTTTGCTCCAGTACCAATTATATGAATTTACTTTATCAACTTCTGCCTGGGCCTTAATTCGCTCCCCTTCAAGATTTTCAAGTTTACGATGACGTTCCCCTTCAATCTTTTTAGAATCTTCTGCCTTAGTTATTGCTTCACTCTCTTGTTGTCTTTTAGTTTTATACTCACTCTCTACTTGTGCAATCCGTTTTTGAAACTCCTCACCAGATATTTGCCCCTTACTTTGTGCCTGCTTCAAAAATTCAATCTCTTTACTATATTGGTCATCAAGCTCTCCTAACTTCTCTTTTCTCATTGCAATCTCACGATCAAAACCTTCTTCAAGACGAACAAGTGCAACCTCGCTTTGTTTAGCTAGTTCCTCTAAATCCTTGTCACGACGCTCTTCAATCTCTTTAATTCTTTGCTCTTCAAGTCCCTTGAAAATACCCACAGCAAAACTTAAAGTAGCTGAAGCCATTGCTCCCCAAGGGCCCATACTTGCTATCATGTCTTTTGATACATCAAATAATGACTGAGTAAGGGTATCTGCACCCTTAATACCTGCTACAACATTTTTTCCTAAATCTTCAGTAACAACTTTATTTACAACACCCGAAAGACTTTCTAATAGTGAGACAAAATTATCACGTAAACCTCCTGCCACCTTTTCGGATTGACTTGCAATTTGAAGCAAAGTATTTTTATTTGATTCATTAAGTTTTGCAAATTCTCCCTTATGCGACTCTGCAAAATCACGGTAAAGTTTATTAATCTCAGCTTGCATATCAGCACTAGCCTTTTCTCTCTCGGCTAAAGGACGCATCATGACTTCAAACTGCATTGAAATGACCCTTTGTTGCAAATCTTTGTGTGCCTCTACAAATCTTCGGTCAGTAGCAGTCTTACTAAATTCATTAACCCCCTTCTGCAGTGCCGTTAGCAAATTTTTATTTGATTCATTAAGAGACCGGAAACTTGATAAATACTTATCAACAAATGCTTTTTGCTTTTCATTAATAGTATTAGCAAGTTTTTTCATTGCTTCCTCTTGGGCTTCATATGGAAGCATCAAAATCTCTCTATTAAGTCTTGCTATTTCATCTTGCAAATCCTTGTGTTCATTTACAAAACCGAAATTAGACTTTGCAAAATTATTTACATCTCTCTCAACATTGGCAAGTGTTTTTTGATTCTCAGCGGTTAGCGAGTCAAAACTTGCACCATACTTAGCAATAAATGCCTTATTTTTAGCATTAATTATAGATTCTAAGCGACGGGTGGCTTTTTCTTGCTCTTCCAAAGGTTTTAAAGCCACTTCTCTTTGCATTTTAAAAATCTGATTTTGCAAATCTGCATAGTCTGAAATCATTTGTTTATTGAAATCATTTATTGCGGTTGAATCATATTTCTTCTCTCTCTCCTTCTCAGTCTTTTTATCATCAAGAAGATCTTTTAAAGAATCCTCTTTGCTTAGACCTAATATTTTAGACATTTTGTCCCAAATATTACTTGCCAAATTTGCAACTTTTTCAAAAAGCTTAACAATTGGATCAAATGCGGTTCTAAATCCTTCAACAAATTTACCAGAAACATAAACTACAAGCTCTGTTAACTTATCAAAAAGAGTAATTACTGCTGAAGTTACTTTTATAAGAGGCTCCAGAAGACCTACAATTAGCCATTGCTTCATCTTCTCAAAACCTATCATAAGAGGTTCAAGCGCCTTCCCAAGCTCTAGAAACAGTTTTTCACTCATTTTCGAAGTTTGAAGCTGGACATCTGCTAAAGTTTTTGCTTCACGAGCAGTATTGCCATAAAATTTACCACCCTCACTTGTAGCCCTTTTTAAGGCGCCGCTTAATTCTTCAAATCCAAGCTTACCCTCACTTGCCATCTTGAACAAAGACTTGCCTGCTACTCCCGCCTCTTCTGCCAAGATATCAGTAATATCAACTCCAGCATCACGAAGGGACTCAAGGTCCTCTAATGCAATCCTATTGCTAGATTCTACTTTAGAGTACACTTCAGCTAACTTCTCAAGCCCTTCGCTACTACCTCCTGCAGCCTCTCCAAACATACGCATTCGCTCACTAACTTCAGAAGCAGTTGCCCCATAAGAGAGCATGGTTTTAGCTGCATTATTTATAGCTTCACCAGTAAACAAGGTCTCCTCACCAAAAACCCTCATATCATCAGCTAAGACTTTCCCAACATCAACATCACCCAACATATTAGAAAAGACACCAACCTCTTCATTAAAGGAGGCCACAGAACCCAGAGCACCTGTAAATATTCCCGAAATAGTTGAACTTATCTTTTCAAGTGTTTTTACAATTAATGTTATTGGCAACACACTTGATACCATTCTCTCTAAAGCATCTGCTGCCCCTTGAGCAAACCCTTTTACATTAACTAAACCCTTACCAACACCTTTCAAAGTACTCCTTAGAGTCTTGATGTTCTTAGTTTTATCACCAACACCTCCAATTGAGTCTGCAAGTTTTTTGAAGTTCTTTCCCATCTTATCAGCATTTGAAATCAAAGCGTCATAAACAACATTAACGCCCGCTCCAGTCTTAGCAGCACTCTCTAATTTTGATTTCAAATCCTTTAGACTTTCAAATTTTTGTTCTGCAATCTTTGCAAGAGCACTAGATATCGCATCTAATTTAGCCTCATTACTAGTAGCAATTGACAAAGGAACTATAATCTCCTCAAGTGTCATTTACCTATACTCTCATTTTCAAGTTTTTTGATGTAAAGATTAAGTTCATTCAAAACAAGCACAAACCAATAATTTTGCTCAAAAAGGCCCCCTTGATTGGGAAGGCTACCAACACTTCTTGAAAGCAATGCCTGATTTATAAGGTGCATTAAGGGTTTCTCATTATGCTTAATCCAATTAATTTCATTTTTCATTTCTTGTAAAAATTCATCTTTTATTTGCTCTGAAAACTTCAATGCTATGGGGTAATAGTCTCGTTTGGCAATATAGTGCAGGGCAAGCTCGACTTTTTTGAAGCACCCTCCACCTTTAAGGTATCAGACACATTGTAAATTTCCACTGCCAAGTTTGATAACATATCTTGCAAAAGCACAGCATCCTTCTCAACTATTTCTTTAGTTACAAGATTACCACTCTGGTCAAATAGTCCTCTAAATCCTACAACATTATCTTTCCAAATTTTTTTTACAAATTCCATCTGTTGATTTGTTACATCTAAAGCTACCCTAGGATCAACTTCTTTGGTAGAATTTTTGGTTAATTTTTGGAGTAATTCAATTTGAAGAACCTTGATCTTTTCAATAAATCCATAATTTACACCCTCAAGTATTACAAATGCTTCCTCACTATCCTTTTCATTAACAGTATGAGCCACATTTCCTTTTTTTCTTATATAATCTGGAATATAAGGCAACTCAATACGCCCTGACAAATTAACATTAATCACCATAAAACTATCACCTCCTCTAATTAGATTTCAAAAAATTTAGCATCTTTAATATAGTCATAAGACATTGAAACTAATGGTTTTGAAAGTGTTACTTGATATTTTTGGTCAATTTTTTGATTTGACAAATCCTGACTTGGACTGAATGTTGCTATTTGCCCTTCTCCAATCATGAATTTAGTTCTCTGGTCTTCACTTTGACCTTGATTTACAAAAACTACAAAAAATTCATAATTACGAGGCAATATTCTTCTTCCAATCTGATATCCATTACCATTCTTTTTGACAACATCCCGGGTTACAAAGTGTGAATGCTCTATATAAGTCTCAAGCAATTCTTCCTTATTCTCAGAAGTTTCCTTAATAGAATATCCAGAAAACTCAACTGTTTGTTCTGGTATCTTACCAATAGCTGATATTGAACCACATACTGTCTTTAGTGTCTCAGTAGCTTTAGTTGAACTGATTGAATATGCATAACCAATACAATACGTTCTAAAAAGCAATACTTCAATTTCATCATTATTATCAAAACATTTTTTCAAATCTTCACACATTGAATCGTGATAGTATAAAATACTACCTTCTTTTAGATCCAAGGTGCCAAGCTTAGAATTTGCACTTACAGTTTTAACTCTAAAAATACATTCTTTGATTGATTTCCACTTACTAGGCTTGGCGGTTGAAAAAGGTAGGTCTTTTACAACTAGGTCCTTTGGCAAGGTCCCTTCAAGAGCAGCAGTATCCTTTATGTCCGACCCACTAAAACACCACTTGAACTTAGGAATGTTAACTGATACTAAAACAACACCAGAAGGCATTTTCAATTTTTGTTCTGCCATTTATATTCTCCTTTAGATTTCAAAAAATTTAGCATCTTTAATATAGTCATAAGACATTGAAACTAATGGTTTTGAAAGTGTTACTTGATATTTTTGGTCAATTTTTTGATTTGACAAATCCTGACTTGGACTGAATGTTGCTATTTGCCCTTCTCCAATCATGAATTTAGTTCTCTGGTCTTCACTTTGACCTTGATTTACAAAAACTACAAAAAATTCATAATTACGAGGTAAAGTCTGCTTCCCAATCTCATACTTCTTGTCATTATTATCCTTCTTGACAACATCCCGGGTTACAAAGTGTGAATGCTCTATATAAGTCTCAAGCAATTCTTCCTTATTCTCAGAAGTTTCCTTAATAGAATATCCAGAAAACTCAACTGTTTGTTCTGGTATCTTACCAATAGCTGATATTGAACCACATACTGTCTTTAGTGTCTCAGTAGCTTTAGTTGAACTGATTGAATATGCATAACCAATACAATACGTTCTAAAAAGCAATACTTCAATTTCATCATTATTATCAAATAATTCCTTCAAATTATCATACATTGAATCGTGATAGTATAAAATACTACCTTCTTTTAGATCCAAGGTGCCAAGCTTAGAATTTGCACTTACAGTTTTAACTCTAAAAATACATTCTTTGATTGATTTCCACTTACTAGGCTTGGTGGTTGAAAAAGGTAGGTCTTTTACAACTAGGTCCTTTGGCAAGGTCCCTTCAAGAGCAGCAGTATCCTTTATGTCCGACCCACTAAAACACCACTTGAACTTAGGAATGTTAACTGATACTAAAACAACACCAGAAGGCATTTTCAATTTTTGTTCTGCCATTTATTTCTCCTTTCGCAAACACAATAAACCTAAATCACTCCCATTAATCCTGATACCAAGAATGCTCCTTATAACAGTTATCATATTAATATCTTGTGAATCTTCATCTACAACTTGCGAATCATCAATAGTAAATGACTGGAGGGAATATTTAGACACTAAAAAGTTAACTATCAAAGTTGCAACCTCAAGACCAAGAGTTGGATGGTCGCTACAGTGTGTATAAACTAAAAAATCAAGACCTACCGCAAAAGAATAATCCTTACATTTAAGCACAACTTCTCCTTTGCTTTTTAATGCAAAAACTACCGCTGGAAGCTTAAGCGTTGTACAAGTGAAAATTTCAGATTTATAGTAAATTTGTGTTGTTGCAAATTTATTGTAAAATAGATAATTCTTCAAATCTTTCTTAAATGTGTGCAAAAATTGCTGCATAAACTTCATCTAAGTAAATCCTTTGCCTTATCCTGAATGTCTTTTGTCCAGTTTGTATACTGCTTACTAGCACCCCTCGTCTTTAGCTTAATCCATATAGGAACGGCAACATCAGAGAGTCCCTTATAAGAAGCCCATATCTTAATTCTTGCTAAGCTGGGTTTTGGAAAATCTGGATTGTACACTTCTCCTAAATCTAACATCCCAGATAGCAAAGAGTTTACTTTGATACTAATATCAAAACCTTTATCTGATTCTTGAGATTCAACACTAGCTATATCACTCAGACGACCTGGAATTTGGGACTTGAAAACATCAAAATTCTTTCTTATTCTAAACCCAATGAAGCTTTTAATTTTTTCAAAAATCGATTTCTTTATATTAATCAAATTAACCTCCTCTCAAGATACTAGCCAATACTTAAAAAAGTCTGATGGTCAACCCTAGGGAAAAGAGCATCAAGACTCTCAAGCAAGTGTCTAAACTTACAATCTTTCTGTTGTCCCGGTTTAAAACATCTAGAATTAAATACTTCACCGTACACAACATCAAGCAACATGAATAACCAATTCCTGTAAGCTTCTCTTTCCATATGATAAAGACCCAAAATCGATTTTGCATACCTTAAACACTCCAAAAGCTCTGATTGAAGGGAAGATGATATATCTATACTACCATCTTCCCTAATGCACATCATACGCAAAGACTCTATGGAAGTTGAACTTATCCATATATTTAGAGTATCTCTATCATTAATATCATTACGCTGACTCATATATTAGTAAATCTCTTTTAGAATATTGGTCAAAATTACTCTCAACTTGAAATAGTAATCTCAACAACTTCTTGTGGAGAAAAATGAATAACCCCTGCTGATTGCATTGATGCATGAATATAATCACCATCAGGACCTGCAAATCTTCTAAAGAATATTTCAGGAAGCATTGGCAGATACATTACTTCGGGATTTGGCTCATAAAGAATTGGATGCTCAAGTCCTTTAAACACCAAAGTTACTATATGATGGTCTTTTAGAAGCGCGTCCTTTACTGTTATGTATTGCGGTTCACTGTAGAGCTCTAACAAAAGACGTGAAAATTTATGAGGTAAGAGTAGGTGGTAAAACCCAGAAAGGTTTTTCTTATACTCCTCGGATTTACTTTTAGCCTCCACAACTTTTTGATGCAAAGCACTTCCACTATTTAATGATGAAGATGTACTTGTTATTTTGCTTCTGCCCGTAAGTGTTGCAATACCTTCCATCTTAATATCAGGCTTTCCAAATATAACTGAATGATAAGCATCGTTCATAAGACCAAGTTCTAAATTAGCCTTAACTTCATCCTCACTCATAGAACCAGACATCAAATCCTGAAGCGAAATTCTCTGTACTGTGTCAAATACATGCATCTTATATGACATCTCTTGAAAGCAGATACTACTTCTTCCAATCTCATTACTATGATCTCCAAAACTTGCAGTAACATTATGCTCTAATACTGACTTACGAGCCACATAATATCCTTGCCTAAGCTCACTTCTGCTTATAATCTTATAAGGTATGAGATCTTCAACACCCTCTTTCACAAGTTGCACAACATCTCCACTATAAGTACCACTTGACTCTACAAAAATACTTCTGCTCATTATCTACACTCCTCTAAATTATGAAGAAAATTTTCTATTACCACTAGAATCATATTCATGACCAATCTGAATATCTAATAGCACGACCTTACCTGTACCACTAGCACTAGTACCGGCACTCACATCCTTGATTCTACCAACCTGAATTCCTCCCTTTCCGTCTTTAGAAAGTTTCCCTGATTTAAAAAATACGTACTGACCAATTTTAGGATCTGAGAAAGATGTATCAAGGGTTACTGCCAATTCACCACTTCTCCTAATAGGAACTAGCTCACCTGGCAAATAATTTTCTGACTCATGCGATGCTATGTTTGTCTTTCTCATAGCAAATCCACGAATAACATGAATGTTGTTTGAAGAAGAACTGACTGTATTAGATGTTGCTTTTTTTACTAAAATATCCCCCATGGGAGATGATTTACTTGATATTACTAGGTCCCCAGGACATATAGCATCTGATCCTACATCAACTATTCCAGTCTCAGTTTGATGAAGTCCAGATTTATGCTCAACTCCTGGAGTAAAAATTTTCCCTACTTTAGTAAAATCAAAATCAGACATATTAAACCCCCTTAAGCATAAATTTTTCCTTATGTCTTTGTGATATAGTACTATTTATGATCTTCCCAACGTACCTATTGCGAGCATTAACCATTTGTTTGTAAGATGTAAGTTCTTGTACAAGTAAACTTATATTTTCAATCTGTAAATCAAGATCTCCAGATTCATCTACTCTAAATTTGATGTTATATTTCTTCTTCATAGCATCTAAGAATGCCAATTTTGCATCCTTAATACTACTTGCATTAGAAAATGGGGGGGGTAATCTCATACTGCTCGCAAGCTTTCTCTAAGTGTGTTAAAAGCTTAGAATCTTTGAAAGCATCAACTTCAGCCTGCTTTTCAGCTTGTTTTCTAGCTTTAGTAAAATTGCTCTCAGCTTCAGCTAATCTTCTCTCAAAATCCTCTCTTGGGACCATATCTGGTAACTTTTTAGAATCTGATATTAATTTATCATATTCTTCAACAGAAATTGTTACCAGGTCTTTATTATTGTTAGAATCAGAAGAAGAACCACTTGATAAGGATATTTCATTAAGTAATTGTTCGCCCTTCATATAAACCTCCTTTACCCTTCATATAAACCTCCTTTAAATTAAAAATTTCACATTTACATGTTCATATAGTCATTTACTACTCCTTTTAAACTTTGAGGAACTCTTCAAGCTCAGATTGGATCTTTTCAGCAAGATCCAAATCACCCATTTCCCTAGCCTTTGCTAAAAGCTCTGTATATAAGACAAGAGTACGTGCATGTTTCTCATCAACTTCTGCCTGCTCTTTTTGACTAATAGGTTTAACCGCCTTAAATTGCCAATTAGACTGAAGTCCAAATTTTTCAAGCACAGTGTTTATAAATGGTGCTACCATTAGCCTACATATCTGCTCAATATTAAGGTAAAATATGTCATAATTCCCAACACTACCCTCACCAGATGGAGAAATGGGATAGAGTACTTCCTTGGGAATTCCTGAATGAAGGGTTATATCAGACACAATAATATCAAAAGCATCCCTTATAGGACTTACAGAGCGCGTAATATTTGCAATATCATCTTCTCTACCAAGTATCATCATCTTATGATTGCTGTCTAGCACCCCTTCCATATTCTTCTTAAGTTCCGCAAGATCATAAGCGGTCATATCTTTTACTGATGGAAGGGTTGCTGATTTTAAAAAAGTAAAATTATTAACTTTCAAAAAACCCACAGTTTCATCAAGCAAAGTGTCCATAATCCTACTACTCTTCTCTAAAGCTTGAAAATTCAAAAACGACGACTTCATCTTAACAACACGGGTTGGATGAATATTTTCAAAAGAATAATCATATCCATTACACACTTCTCCGAAATTAAAACAAAGACAAGGAAATCCACGACGAAGCGGTATACTAGGGTCTTCTGAATCTGGAACTACTATATAAAAAGCACTCTCTCCAGAAAGAATTGCGGTGTAAACCATCTTCTTGATAACTCCCCTAAAATTATTATCAAAAAGCTTATCAAGTCCGTCTCCTTTTTTATGCTCAATGTCCCTAGATGCTGCAAATCCTGCATATATCTCTGCTACTTGATGTGCAAGTCTTAATGAATCACCTATTAACGCATCGCTTACTGGCATTAGAGATGACCTAGTGCAACCTTTATTTTTTCTACGAAACAAAAAATTAAACAACTCAAGCCTCCTTACATCAAGATTTGTTATTCTTCTTACGCAAAAATTGACACAGCATTGAGAAATGCTGGAATGTACTGCAAATCTCTTTGCATAACAAGATTTGTAGCAGTACCACTCTCGCTGCCTAAAGATTCATCATAATAATATTCAGTCTCACTAAACTCCAAGATTACCTCTTCAGTCTCTTCTCGTCTTAATACATTAAGGTTATTAGGGATAAGGTAATCTGATAGCGCATAAAGATTACGACTACGCGCTATTAAAGACCCTCTACCAAAACGAGAGAAAACAAACCTCAATTCTTCCCTAGTACTTGGCAAAACAAAAGTTCCTCTAAAACGTGCACATTCACGCTCATAATCTTCCTTTGATAGTAAAACTTTACTACTAGCATTAGTTACAACTGTTACTGGCAAGTAAGCAATTCTTCCAACAAGAATTTCTAAGAAACAAACCCTATTTCCCCTAATATGAATCCCTGTATAAAAACTTCCCTGTACTCTGGAGATAAGATCAGAATCACATACATCAAAATTTTTGATAAACCTTGCTGTTCCAAAATCAAACTCTTCTCCTAAGACCTCAATCCTAAATCCAATATCATTTCCATGATATGCAAGTCTTTGTTTCTCTAACCAAGAATCAACATCTCCTCCATTTAAGAACGGATTGTCTCTATAAGTACTCTTGATCACGCATACTGCCGGATTATCCTCATTTGCAATGTAACGTTTGTAAAGCCAATGAGAACGAGGCACTGGGTTACTTGACATGTAAATTCTCCCTCCCCTCTCTCTCATTGTAGGTATCAGTCTTTCAATATCAGATTCAGTAAACTGATTAGCCTCCTCAAGCCATAGGTCTTTAAAGTGTGCATAAGATTTAAGGTCAGTAGTATCATGCCCTCCTTCAAATACAAATGCGCGCTTACGTCCATATATTAAATTTTTTGTCTCTATCTTAGCTTTGCTTACAGTAAACTCACGTCTTAGGTTATATCTGTGAAGCAACTCTAAAATCTCTTTGTGAATTGACTGAACAGTTTTGTTTTTCTTCTTCCTCACTGCCAAAGTATCGCCACCTTCTGGGGTAAACTTTCTCTCAAGATTAACTGTCGCAATATCATAAGTCTTACCAGTACCACGACTTGAGTAATACACAAAAATCTCAGCACCAGGTTTCCTTTTATATGCATCAAAGTAAATTGGCAGTCGCTTCAACCTCAACTCTTTCTATTCTCCCTTGCTGCTCACCTTCATAAGCTTCTGAATTTCATCCTCAGTGTAGGAACAACTACTAAAGACTGAATTGTCCTTACTACTTAACGGCAATTTCTCTTTATTGATGATATCTAAAACTAAATCCTCAGCTTCAGAGATTCCAAGTACAGCAAAAAACATTCTAAATGCATGAAGACTCGTTGCTAAGACATTACTATTTGAAAACTCAAACATCTTTGCAACAAATGCCTTTAGTAACTTCTCACGAACATTAGAATCATCACCAAATGATAAAAAATGATTCTCAACAGCTTCTTTTAATATTTTTTGATAATCAAATTCATTCAAACTAAAAATCCTCCTACATTTTGAATCTAGAGATCATACCTAAAAAACGACAAATAAGATAAATTTTTAGGTCTAGTTTCACTATCCCCTCTGTAATCTGTACGATTTGGAAATTTGTACTTTGAAATATAATCACCAAGTGCTATGTTATATGCAAAATCATAAGATCCATCTTTCCAATACCAACTATCCTCACGGTATGCCTGGTAAGCTTGTTTGAACAAGTGATCATAGGAGCTATAATTAATTTTGTCACGATTTATGCGATGCTGATGATTCTTTAATGAATCACTCTGAGTTGATCCTAAACTTCGCGAGTCTGAAGCGTCATAGTGTCTTAAGAACCTACCTGCAAGACTTGGTGCTGAAGTTATTCCTAAGACTCTAGTTGCATAGCAATTTGATGGCAAACTTCTACCATCTGGAAGACAAAATTTATTGGTATTAGTAAATGCTTCAATGAGCTTATGCCTATTAAGTTTTGACCCTTCAATTGGAAATTTTGAAGTTAAAGTTCCAACAGCAACTTTCTCAATAAAGAAATCAATTAGATGCTCTAAGAGAGCATCTAAAGTGTCATCTAAAACAGATGACATACTATTATTAATAGGATAGTACCGTCTATTTGCAATACTTTTACCATCGCAAACTGCAAATACGTATTTATCTTTTAGTAGAATTGGTTCTCCAATCTCTCCCGTGTAACCTTTAGAATCAAGATAATCACCAACGCCAAATTGTATTCGGGTATTACTACTTGCAATTCGAGATTTTAAATCATCATAATCCTTGTTGCTAATACTCATAACAAATTCACCAATCATATCTATAAAACGACAGATACGTCAAATTTTTAGGCCTAGTTTCACTATCTCCTGTATATTCTGTCCAATTTGGAAAATTGTACTTACTAATATAATCACCAAGTACTAGGTCATATACAAATTTATAAGTACCACCAGACCAATCTCCAGACTTGTAAAGTCTACTAAAACCCCTAATAAGACGACCATCAAAATCAATATTGTCTCTATTGATATAGTGGTCATGCCTTGCAAATGAATCACTCTGCGTATCTCCAATGCTACGAACCGAGTCATATGAACCATTCCTGTCATGATGCCTTAAGAACCTGCCTGAAAGATTTGGTGCAGAGTAGATTCCAAATTTTTCCCTTACAAAGCAACCTTCCGGAAGGCTTCTTCCATCTGGCAGACAAAACTTTTTTGTTGCTTCAAACGCTTCAATTAACTTAGAACGGTTTAAATGTGAACCTTCTTGTGCAAACTCACATGTTAAAAATCCTGGGTAAGTATTATCTAAACATCTTTCAATCAAATCTTCGATGTAAGCATCCAAAGTATCATCTAAAACGGGTGGCATACCTTTACTCATTGGATAGTATTTTCTATTTTCACTACTCTTACCATCACAAATAGCAAATACTCCCCTATCTTCTACTACAATGGGCTCGCCAAGTTTACCAATATAAGTCTTTGCTTGCTCCATATTTCCAACACCAAATTGTATCTTAACGTTATCAGTCTGTAAGCGTCTTTTTATATCTTCAAAATCATCATCACTTATAGCCAAATTAAGCTGCCTCCTCTTTATCCTTCGCATTTTCCTCATAAACATTGAAATCAACAACTCGAGAACCAACACCAGATTTTTTTATAAAAGACATACCAAGCTCATTTTTTAAAAATGAATCACGTATTAACAAATCTAAAGAATTACTCTTAAGACCTACTTTGTTTTCCACAAAACTATTCCCAGCAAATCTTGCACTTACAACTCCATCAAGCTCTAATGCAACACCTGTATTACTTAGAAATTCAACTTCATTAACTTTAAGACTTGAAAAATTTGTAAAGTGTAAGCCATCTCTATTCTTCTTAACAACACCACCCCTTATTATTGCATTCACTCCATTTGCAACCGATGCCTTTTTATTAGACTCAATCTCAACTCCAATAAGCGTCATATTATCAACATCATGAATAGCAAACCCTTGACTTGTGGATTTGAAAATAACATTCTCAAAAAGTATCTTTTTAACTTTCATTGTTTTCAAAGCCACTCCTTGATTGCAAATAAATGTAATATTTTTAAGGTAAATAAAACCTGCACTATCTGAATAAATAGACGACCTCTCTTCCTCTCTGAATCTGTAACTTGAACACAACCTCAAATTAGCAGATAGGGCAAATTCTTTATCCTCTAAATATGATTCTAAGTGTTGGTCAGCACTCAGATTACCACCCCTTATCCAAAGTTCCCCCATAGGCTTCTGACATACAGTTAGCCTTGACATCTTAAATGAACGAGTTGCAGTGAAAATATTTTTTGCAAAACCACCAGCTCGAATTACAACGCCATCCTCTCCCCTAAGCTCGAAATTAGATATATCAACTGAACCGTACATATAAAAATCACCCGGAAGTAATCTGATTTTGCTTGTTCCAGAACGTTTTGCTAAGCTTAAAGCCTCCTGCATTGTAACTTCATCTTGAAAGCCTGGTGCAACAAGATGGGGACTTAAAAAATCATTATCTCTAGCAGCAACACCATAATTGAAAGGTGCAACTATAACTTCACGAATAGCTCCTAAATGGTCTTTAGCCCCTATATGCTGAGAAGTTGTAAGGTAATCATAATGCGTATAATCTCCCCATGTAAGCCCTTCATACTCATACAATCTTATATTCATATCAAATCCGGAAATCTTTTTTGATAAAATCAAGAAAAAATGATCTACACCAAAATCCTCAAACTTAAGCCTTACAAAATCAGTAAGGTCTAATTCTTGAGTTGACCTGAAATTAACGATTGTATGTCCTTTAACTCTTAAATTAGTTAAAAACTTAAAAAACCTTACAGCTGACTCAGAATCAAAAATAAACCTGGTTGAATACTCAAATCGCTTACTGTAAAAATCATCCGCATTATCAGTCTGCAATATGTTACGAGCAGTTGTGTAAAAAACATCACCATATATATCAAAGTAATAAATATAACGAGAACCTTGACTTGAAGATGTATTTTTAAACCAAACACGTGCTTTTGTTGGATAATATTCTTCATGAACAAGTTTAATATCAGAATCGGCATTAAAACGAGTCTCAAGATTATGTGTTGAGATTATGGCCAAATGATCATTTATTGCATAATGGTCATGCCATACCTCTTTTTTCTTAAAATCCCATTTATAAGCAGTATCAAACCATTTAGGATCATATTCTTGATAGACAACACTACCTACTTTATCTGCAAAATCAGGGTACACCACTCCTTTTTGCAAAACTGCAACATAAAGACTGCTTCCGGACCCTTGAACATTAATGGGAGCAGAATAAAGCGGCCTTTTATTTGAAATAGCTTCTTCTTTACTTTGAAATTTACCTTCTCTCCAAATAACCCTAGTTGAATCATAACTACTAGAACTACTCTTTGAGAGAACATAACTTGAGGCATCAATAGAGCAAAGCTTTACATCCTTCTTTATAACCTCGCTCTTCCAAATAGGTAAAATCTGTAGCTTCCCATCACCTGTAAATGTATATGCATATCCAAATTCATATAGCAGTGCTGAGAGAATTGTCTCAAGATCCTCTCCATCAGCAATAATTACTGCAGGAACTTTGGCCAAGATGCTCTCAGAGCCATCATCATCAATCAAATCTTTAAGATTACTTTTCTCTAAAATTAAATGGACTACTGATTGCTCCCTTACTAATGGGTTATATACATAGAGCCAATCGGGATTGTAATTAACAGGAAATTGAATAGGCCTCTCAAAAACAACACTCAAAAGTTTAGAATAATCGTTCACAGTAAAGCTAATACTTTTAGTTGAGTTAAACACTTCTCTATTGAAAAATTTTTCTAAAATACCTTTGAATAATGACCGGGATCCCTCACTTACCTTTACATATACTTCTTCTTTCCTAAAGAACAGAAAGTCCAAAAATTCATCTGAAAGACCATTTGCTTCAAATTTAAAGCTACTTGATGCAGTCTTTAGTGTAGGATCTACGATTTTAAGCTCTAAAGACACACTAGATACATCAGTATAAGGAGTTAGATCAAAGAACTGACCTTCATCGGTAAAAAAGACAATGCTCAGATCACAAAACCCGTGCTGTTCTTCCTCTTCTTGAACATCTTCAGAATCAGATTCACCTTGAAAATCAGATTCACCTTCAGAATCAGTATTATCTGTAGAGATTAACTCTGCATTAACCATTCCAGAAGGCTCATTGATATCTAGAGAAGACAAATTAACAGAAGGGTAGGGAGGAGCTTCAAGATTAACTATATCTATTACATCTCCTTCTGTTAAATCCTTCTCACCTTTATCTTCTTGTTGCAAACCTAAATCTCCCTTGCCTACCCTACTCCTGTAAGGACACTTGGGTATACTTACGGTATACATCAAAAGCAATGGGTTTGACTGAGGCTATGTAGCGCTTATAATAATCCATTCTTGCCCTAACTCCCACCTCTCCAATACCACCCTTAAATGTAGGGTCAAAATTTTCAAATAATGGAAATTTATCTTGCTGGTAGTAAGCATTAACATAACTTTTAGCATCAACAAGCCATGCATTGAGACTTAATGCATATTCAAATAATGCAGCCTCATCAAAAGCTAAGCTTACAGGGTCATCCTTACCTGTTAACACAGGCTCACTTGGAAGACTTGCTATTCCTTTACAGGAGAATACCAAAAACACAAAAAACAAAGCTTTCAAATAATTTATATTTACTAAAAATCTAGCCTTCATAAATCCCTCTTAACCTTTTGCTTTCATTTCATCTAATATTTCTTTAGCCACTTGACCCCTAAGCTCAATGAGCTTATCATACTCATCCCAATTCTCACCATTTTCTAAAGCCCTGCAAGCATTAATTGATAGGTCAATAGCTCCCCTGAGTCTTGAATTTATGATTTCAAAAGCACGTTTGTTTTCATTACTTTTAGCAATTTCATCTTTTATAGAATAGATAAAATTTAAAATTGAACTTGTAAGTGTTATTCCCTCGCGGGCAATATTAACTTTAGATTCTCCTAAAAAATCACCAAATTCTTGTAGTAGAAAATCTTTTGCCATTACTGCATCAAAAAGTTTGTTTATATTCTTAACTGCACTCACAATAAAACCTCCAAAATAAATTTTTTTCTTATATCACAAAATTTTTACGCACTCTTAAATTGTTCTCGGTAAAGAGCAAGTCTTTGCCTAACATCAAACACAAGAGACGAATCAACAAGCCTGAATACTCTTAAAGACTCAAGCACCCCATTGCTTACGGCTTTAGAACTGCCAAGTGAATCCCAAATAACAGAGCGCAAATCGTTATCAAGAATTACAAAATGGTATAAATCACTCTCACTATCTTTATATTTGCCAACTAAAATATCACAAATATCAGACTCATAATCAGTAGGGGAATAATGGACATTAAGATAATGAATATCATCACCAATCCCAAGATTCTTGAATATCAGATTTGGATTAAGCACATATGAATTGGCATCTTTCAAACAACCAGCATTTGCAAGACTTTTGAAAAGTAAATCAACTTCAAACTTATCTAAACACTTCTCAACCTTGCTTCTAATCTCTTTGACAACAAATGCAATAAATAAAATGCATAAAAAATAACATCCAAAATTGCAAATAGCAACGTTTTGGTCTTTGAAATTATATTGAAAGGGAACTACTAGCCTGTGCTTTTCTATCTCTCTTATTTTTTTGCAAGCCTTATAAGATATATCTTCTAAAGGCAGAGCACTTTCAAGTAATTCTGACTTATATTTCCTAATAAAATAGTCTTTCAAAGATTTATATGCAAAATCATAAAGAACCATAAAAAACTTACTTCTCATAACTACCCTCTTCAAAATTCTTCAATAAGCCAAAACACTTCTCTATTTCTTCTCTAAGAGCATTTTTGATTTTGAATCTCTCTTTCAGTAAAAGACTCTCTAATTCTGATACCATCTCCTTACTCTCCGAATTTGCTCTTTCAATATCTTTCTTTAAATCATCTCTTAAAAACAGCTTTAAGGCTTCAAATTCGCTTCTGAGTCTGATTTCAGATTCAACACGCAACTCCTCAAGAATCTCTTTCTTAAATTCCGATAAAAATCCTTTAAAGGCATAGGTTCCAACTCCAGATACACAAATAATTAATGTTGTTGCAATAGTTCCAATAATATTAATCTGCCTCTTAATCCCACTAGACATCTAAAACCCCTCCTCTAAGCCTTCAAAATGACAAACAAGAATACTTTACTATTGCTAATCTCTTCTTCATGAAGCTAACAAAAGCAAAGTAGCTTGCTCTTTTTTTGAGAAAAAATATTATAGAAATTAATAGAATCTACTATAAAAATCTTTAAAAGAAAGATACAAAATAAACATTAAAAAGTCAATCTAATCATTAATTCAAGGAATTATATAAAAATATATTTCTTTGAAGAGCGCTAAAATAGCCTTATAAAGATTTTTTTATAAAAAAAATCGATACAATAAAAATTTATAATCTATTATTATCAATAATAATTCTATGTTTTGATTATTTATCAAATAATATTTATAATAAAATAAATAAGTTTAAATAAAAGAGAGGAAATATTATCATGAAAAAAGTAGGAAAAATCAAACTATATAAAGTTGGGGAAGTAGTAAAAATATTAGAAGAAAGATTTAACTATAAAATACATCCTCAAAATGTTTGCAGAAAAGCATCTATTTTGAATGCATATATCACATACAATGATATTAATTACCTTTCAGAAGACATAATCTGCTATTTTGCTACAGACCTGAAGAAAAAAGCAACAAGAGCAGATATTAGACTGATTATTCAAAAAAAAATAGAAAAAATAAAGAAAAATTTAAACACATATGAAAACAAACATAGGGTATCACCAATTAAAGCAATAAAGAATATCAAGAGCCAGAATACCAACACAATCACAATTGTTAAAGCAGTAATACAACTAAAAGAAGAGATACAAAAAATGAGAGAACAAACACAAGAAGAGATACAAGATAAAAGCGAGGAAATAGCAAGACTAAAAAAAGAGATGCAAAAAATGAGGGAACAAACACAAGAAGAGATACAAGATAAAAGAGAGGAAATAGCAAGACTAAAAAGAGCAATACAAAAAATGAGGGAACAAACACAAGAAAAGATACAAATAAGAGAAGCGATTTAAGTGTTAAAAACATACTAAATAAACTGATTTATAAAAATCATTTACATATGCCAAACAAAAGCATCTAATCTATCTAATAGAGATTAGATGCTTAAATACGCACTGAAAAGCTATTTAATAGAAAATCAAAATAGATAATAATTAAAAAGTTAATAAATTCTAATATATTATTATTGACACCAATATCAAATTAATATAAAATCGATATCATGGTTCTATTTGTCATCATAAATACCAAATTATCTCAATTTTTTTATTATACAAATAACCACTTTACAAAAATTGTTTCTAAATTTTGGGCAGAGAAGAGAATAGTATACAAAAAAATCACTTCGACCCCAAATCTAGTCAAAAGTGAAATTTTTACATATAATAAAATATATAAATTTCCAAAGCTTCACATACAATGTGAAAATTTAACTTTGGATTAAAAGCACAATGTATGAATAGTATAACAAAAGAAACAAAAAATTTCAAATCAAAAGACATAAAAGACCAAATAAAACTAATATTAAATAAACTTATAGAATCAAATAAAGATAAAACATCCCCTGATATTAAAGAAATCTGTGTATCACAAGTTAAATCACTAATAATCAGAACATTAAACAAATACGATAGACTCCTTAAAGTTCATTGGGTCATAAATGTAAAAAATAAAAACTACAAGCAATCGAGTGGAATTGAAGAATATTCAGCAAGTGATATCTACAATATTGTAAGTAAATTATTAGAAAATGATACGAAGAAAAAAGTATGCAGACGAACATTTGAAAGAGACCTCAAATTTCTAAATGAAATTGGGTTAATAAAATCTAAAATTAGAAAGTTTGGCAAAAACAAGGGAAGCATTTCTCACTATGTACAAAATATGGAACTTACACATATGCACAAAGAAATAATTTTAGAATATCTTAAAGAACATCTTAAAGAAAAGTTAAAGGACAAAAGAATTATTGGGGATTTTGATAAAGACGCAAAAAATACAACATTCAACTACACAAACCTTGAAAAGTACGAAATACTACCTAAGTTAAGTCAACATAATAATATAAGCCAAATGTCGCATGTGAAGGGGCCAGCTGTATTTAATAAAGCTAATATAAGCTATATAAATAATAAGAATTCTAAAGAAATGCTTTCTAATAAAATTTGTTCCAATAAATCAAAAACAAGACAACCCAAATTCAAAAGGAATGATGTAGAGACAAGACTTATCTCTAAACATAAAATCGATAAAAGGTATCTAAATCAAGTAAAAGAATGTAGCAATAACGATTCGACTTACATAAATGCACTGATCAATCTAGAGACAGCAATCATTGAATACAGAAGCGAATACTATATTGAAGATATTTTGGAGCATTTCCTAAAGCAATTTAGCAATAGGTATAAATACAAAGTATGGATGATGATGAGGCGTAAAGACGGCGTGATTAGCGATTATGAGCTCATATGGGAGGGAAGATTTAGAGATTGGTACCCAAATAAGTATAAGTTTAATTGTGTTTCTAAAGAGACTTATGGCGGGCATATACGAGTTAGGAAAAAGGCTTCCGATATTAAAGCAAAAGAGATAACAAATCAATTGAAACCTGAAGAGGCAGAAAGAATAGAAAGGGAGAGAGAAGAAAAACGCAGGCTTGCAATAAAGAGAAGGGAAGAATATTTGAGTAAGTTGTTTGAACGTGAAGCTAAAGAAAGGGAAGAGCGTTTAAGAAAGGCTAGGGAAGATGAAGCTTATCTAAAAGACCGTGCTAGGGAAAGTATGCTTGCTACTTTAGAGAAAAGTAGGGTAGTGGATATGGGAGTTGATATAGAGAATAATAGAGATAATTCAGCACTCTATGAGAGTATGCATAATCCACCACGTCCGGTTGAGATTGTGCTTAAGAATAATTTTGAAGGATTTAAGACTACCAAGGGAATTTCTATAGCTAATTTAGGGATCATGCTTCCAAATGAAGAACAGAATCAAATTTTAGGTGAAAAGGAGATATGACATGAGGTTTAGTTTGAAATATCTAGCAAGAAGGCTATATATAAAGCGCCATAGGTTTTGGAATACCTATATGAGCGATGAAGTGCAGTCTAAGAGAGCAGACGATACAATAATTAATTTTCCAATACTTAGCCCTGCAGACATTGACTATGAATATGTATATGCATACGTTAAAGATTGGGTAACAAAGAAATATACAGATGATCTTGACATTATGATTAATAAAATAGGCAATGATGATTATTATTGTGAAACAAAGCGTGGTTCTTTGATGAATAATATTTTGGATAGGATTCATGAAGATTATAAGGAAATATTTCTTGGTAACTTAGAAAAAAGGGTTGTTGATAAGAATCCTGAGGTTGTTGTTAAGGGGTCTGGGGATGTTGGCTCCTTAGAGACAGAAGAAGCTTCTGAAGGGAAATTACAAGCTAAGCAAGTTAAGACTGCTAAAAAAGCTAAGTCAGCAAGCCCTTAGGGTTAATGCTATTTTGATTTATGTGATTTATTGCTTTTTAATTAAGTTATGCAATTACTTAAAGATAAGAGTTAATAAAATACCTATAGAGATGGTAATAATAGTCCCAAACATCCAATTATGAAGTCTTAATGTGCTCTTAAGTTCCATTTTGTTAACATCAATTTTGTTATCCAGGTCTTTAATGTCAGATTTTAATTCATTTCTAACGTTGTCAATTTTGTTATCCAGGTCTTTAATGTCAGATTTTAATTCATTTTTAACGTTATCAATCTTGATGTTAAGATTATTCTCAACAGTATCAATCTTGTTATCCAGGTCTTTAATATCAGATTTTAATTCATTTCTAACGTTGTCAATTTTGTTATCCAGGTCTTTAATGTCAGATTTTAATTCATTTCTAACGTTATCAATCTTGATGTTAAGATTATTCTCAACAGTATCAATCTTGTTATCCAGGTCTTTAATATCAGATTTTAATTCATTTCTAACGTTATCAATCTTGATGTTAAGATTATTCTCAACAGTATCAATCTTGTTATCCAGGTCTTTAATATCAGATTTTAATTCATTTCTAACGTTATCAATTTTGTTATCAAGGTCTTTAATATCAGATTTTAAGCTTGCTTCAACCTTTTCAAGCTTAAGGTTAAAAGTAGTCTCTAAATACTCAATATCTTTATAAGTAAGCTCATTGCGATAATATCTGTAAGACAAATCAGTAGCAATATCTCTATCAATACCAGCTTTAACAAGTTCAGCGATAACCATTTGTTGAGTAACTATCGGTTGAGGAAGTCCCATAAAATCTCCTTATAAGTATTATACATTGTTTTATTGCAAAAGGATATGAGAGAATAGTTGTTTTTGAGTTCTATTAGTTAATTTATAATTAATACCAAGTTGTTTGAGGTGTAGATTAATATAAGATTTGAGCGTATGTAAGTTTTTATTTGATTTATTATCAAGGAAAAAGGATTCAATTAGGGTAGCAATATTAGAGTACAATTTATTATTGCTATTTTTATAGAATAGTAAATTAGAAGTATGTATGCGTAATGATTGAAAAGAATTAATAAACTTTAAGTTTTTATAGCTATTTAGAGGAGTAGTTTTGCTTACAAGTTTGATATGCTTATGTTTTAGATTTTGTGAAGAGGAGTGGTTATAAAAGCAAAAAGCATTTTTTCTATGGGAGGAATTAAGAATAGTATAGTAAATGGATTCTAGATGTTTAGAGGTGATGTTTGCTAGGAATAGTTTTTTAAGAATACGATTAATTTTCCAAGCAAGGATAGTAGAATTAAGCTTTTTTAGAGAATAAATGGCGTTTGTAATTAGTTTTGGGTTAAGCAAAGTATGCTTTTTAATTTGTAAACCAGAAGATAAAGTATAAGAAATAATATTATCTGTAAAGTTAGTGATAGTAAAATTTTTGTTATTTAGAGTGGACAGAGGTATACCGGAAGAGAGGATAATGCCAATTGATTTAAGTTCTGTACTATTTGATAGTAAGAAATAATTTTTAGAGAAAGAAATAATTTCTTTAGGATTTATTTCAAGTGAATCGGTAGTAGATATTTTGGTAATAAATTTTTTAGATTTGATTTTATTAAAAATATTTTTTATACTAATCATTGTATAGAAATATATATCTATTTATAAAAATGTCAACTTTGGTATATTTTCGTGACAACTATGGTGCATTTTCATAGCAACTTTGTCCATTTTGGCGTCAACTCATAAAAATAAGAAATGAAAAAAATCAACTTTGTTCATTTTCGTGGCAACTTTGTTCATTTTGGTATCAACTTTGTACATTTTCATAGCAACTTTAGTCAATATTATAATTCAAAGAATCTCATACTAATAACAAATTATA
>NZ_CP073146.1 GCF_023035675.1 Borrelia hermsii DAH
TATAATTTGTTATTAGTATGAGATTCTTTGAATTATAATATTGACTAAAGTTGCTATGAAAATGCACCATAGTTGTCACGAAAATATACCAAAGTTGACATTTTTATAAATAGATATATATTTCTATACAATGATTAGTATAAAAAATATTTTTAATAAAATCAAATCTAAAAAATTTATTACCAAAATATCTACTACCGATTCACTTGAAATAAATCCTAAAGAAATTATTTCTTTCTCTAAAAATTATTTCTTACTATCAAATAGTACAGAACTTAAATCAATTGGCATTATCCTCTCTTCCGGTATACCTCTGTCCACTCTAAATAACAAAAATTTTACTATCACTAACTTTACAGATAATATTATTTCTTATACTTTATCTTCTGGTTTACAAATTAAAAAGCATACTTTGTTTAACCCAAAACTAATTACAAACGCCATTTATTCTCTAAAAAAGCTTAATTCTACTATCCTTGCTTGGAAAATTAATCGTATTCTTAAAAAACTATTCCTAGCAAACATCACCTCTAAACATCTAGAATCCATTTACTATACTATTCTTAATTCCTCCCATAGAAAAAATGCTTTTTGCTTTTATAACCACTCCTCTTCACAAAATCTAAAACATAAGCATATCAAACTTGTAAGCAAAACTACTCCTCTAAATAGCTATAAAAACTTAAAGTTTATTAATTCTTTTCAATCATTACGCATACATACTTCTAATTTACTATTCTATAAAAATAGCAATAATAAATTGTACTCTAATATTGCTACCCTAATTGAATCCTTTTTCCTTGATAATAAATCAAGTAAAAACTTACATACACTCAAATCTTATATTAATCTACACCTCAAACAACTTGGTATTAATTATAAATTAACTAATAGGATTCAAAAACAACTATTCTCTCATATCCTTTTGCAATAAAACAATGTATAATACTTATAAGGAGATTTTATGGGACTTCCTCAACCGATAGTTACTCAACAAATGGTTATCGCTGAACTTGTTAAAGCTGGTATTGATAGAGATATTGCTACTGATTTGTCTTACAGATATTATCGTAATGAGCTTACTTATAAAGATATTGAGTATTTAGAGACTACTTTTAACCTTAAGCTTGAAAAGGTTGGAGCAAGTCTAAAATCTGACATTAAAGACCTTGATAACAAGATTGATACTGTTGAGAATAATCTTAACATCAAGATTGATAACGTTAGAAATGAATTAAAATCTGACATTAAAGACCTTGATAACAAGATTGATACTGTTGAGAATAATCTTAACATCAAGATTGATAACGTTAGAAATGAATTAAAATCTGACATTAAAGACCTTGATAACAAGATTGATAACGTTAGAAATGAATTAAAATCTGATATTAAAGACCTTGATAACAAGATTGATACTGTTGAGAATAATCTTAACATCAAGATTGATAACGTTAGAAATGAATTAAAATCTGATATTAAAGACCTTGATAACAAGATTGATGTTAACAAAATGGAACTTAAGAGCACATTAAGACTTCATAATTGGATGTTTGGGACTATTATTACACTTAATATAGGAATTTTTTTAACATTAATTTCAATTATTAATTCAGTTTTTGGCAAGTAAATGCGGATTACTAATCTTGTAGTCAAAGACCATAGAATTAGCAATCCACATAAATCAAAATAGCATTAACCCTAAGGGCTTGCTGACTTAGCTTTTTTAGCAGTCTTAACTTGCTTAGCTTGTAATTTCCCTTCAGAAGCTTCTTCTGTCTCTAAGGAGCCAACATCCCCAGACCCCTTAATAACAACCTCAGGATTCTTATCAACAACCCTTTTTTCTAAGTTACCAAGAAATATTTCCTTATAATCTTCATGAATCCTATCCAAAATATTATTCATCAAAGAACCACGCTTTGTTTCACAATAATAATCATCATTGCCTATTTTATTAATCATAATGTCAAGATCATCTGTATATTTCTTTGTTACCCAATCTTTAACGTATGCATATACATATTCATAGTCAATGTCTGCAGGGCTAAGTATTGGAAAATTAATTATTGTATCGTCTGCTCTCTTAGACTGCACTTCATCGCTCATATAGGTATTCCAAAACCTATGGCGCTTTATATATAGCCTTCTTGCTAGATATTTCAAACTAAACCTCATGTCATATCTCCTTTTCACCTAAAATTTGATTCTGTTCTTCATTTGGAAGCATGATCCCTAAATTAGCTATAGAAATTCCCTTGGTAGTCTTAAATCCTTCAAAATTATTCTTAAGCACAATCTCAACCGGACGTGGTGGATTATGCATACTCTCATAGAGTGCTGAATTATCTCTATTATTCTCTATATCAACTCCCATATCCACTACCCTACTTTTCTCTAAAGTAGCAAGCATACTTTCCCTAGCACGGTCTTTTAGATAAGCTTCATCTTCCCTAGCCTTTCTTAAACGCTCTTCCCTTTCTTTAGCTTCACGTTCAAACAACTTACTCAAATATTCTTCCCTTCTCTTTATTTCAAGCCTGCGCTTTTCTTTTCTCTCATTTTCTATTCTTTCTGCCTCTTCAGGTTTCAATTGATTTATTATCTCTTTTGCTTTAATATCGGAAGCCTTTTTCCTAACTCGTATATGCCCGCCATAAGTCTCTTTAGGAACACAATTAAACTTATACTTATTTGGGTACCAATCTCTAAATCTTCCCTCCCATATGAGCTCATAATCGCTAATCACGCCATCTTTACGCTTCATCATCATCCATACTTTGTATTTACACCTATTGCTAAATTGCTTTAGGAAATGCTCTAAGGTATCTTCAATATTGTATTCACCTTTGTACTCAAGATTGATGTCTCTAGATTGATTAATGCATTTATGTAAGTTACATCATTGTTACTTAATTCTTTACTATATTAATCGAAATATCGTTATTAGCAGCATTACCAGATTCAGCAATAACTTGAAAAAAATATCAACACCGCTTACAGCCCCAATTGATGCACTAACTACTGCGGTTTGCGCTCCTTCAGCACCATTGGCTTTCGCAGCCATAGAGATAAAAAGACAACTTTAGGATCCTCTACAGGACCGCTATTACAGCTTACTAATACCAAAAATAAAGTCATTATTATTGCACATTTCCATGCCTCATTTTTCTTATGCATTACCTTCAGCATTATCATTGGTAAACAATTTTCCTGCTTTATAAAAGGCAAAAAAGAGTTTTCTTTAAATGACTTTTTTTTAGTTATTAGTATTAAGCTTTAGGGGTTATCTGATCAGGAGCAATAGGAGTACAATTAAGACTAATTTTCATAGAGTCCTTAACTGTTTTAAGTCCTACATCAAGAGTTTTTCTTATTAGTAATAGTTAATGTATCTAATGCATTAATAACTGCACTTACAGCTGCCCCTTTTAACTTGGGGTAGTAATATCAACAGCAGTAGGCATCACTAGCACTACATCTTTAGCCATCGCTCTTAATGCCATACCTCCTGCAACTTCCGCATTTAAGGGCAGAACCAACATTACCAGTTGTTTATATAGCTAATTTAACAACATCACCATTATCTTTAACAAGAGCTTTTAGTATGTCAGCTCCAGTTACTTGCTCCAACTGCTTTAGCTGAATCGATTGCTGCCTTCTTTGAATTGGCAGCAGCATTACCAACATTAGCAGCAAACAATTTTCCTGCTTCACCATCAACAGCAGCAGTTCTTGCGGTAAGACCATCAGCTCTTTTATCGGTACCTATATCAGCATTTCCTTCTTTTCCAAGTACTATATTTGCTATATCTTTATTCCCCCTTAATAGACTATCAATCCCAATCCCAGCAGCACCGCCAGTATTGTCTCAACAGCAACATTATCAAGTAGGTCACCAGCATCAGCACCAACACAGCAGCATTATTGCCAATTAGTTCGTACCCTCAATACCAATTAGCCTCGATTGCAGGCTTTGCTCTTTCTATTATCTTACTAGATCTTACTACGTGTATTATCAATTAGTGTTTTTATTGCGGTCTCTACTCCAACCGCGTTAAGATTACCTTCACTTTTCATGTATAAAACTATTTTCTCAAGCTTTGTCTTAATATCTGTTACAGTACCTTGGATTCTCTTAAAGTAATTTCCAACATCTACCCCAATTTCCCTTTTGCTGCCCTTACCACACATTTAGCTTACTTTTAAAGTATTAATTATTTGATTACAATAAAAACATACTCTTAATATCATACTTGCAATTATTTATATTCAATCTTTACTCATATAAACAATTTTATATACAAATAAACATTCCCTAAATAACATTAGAAGCTAAGAGCATTACGCTCCTAGCTTCCTATTCCTTTTTGACTTTATTTTTCCCTGCTCTTACAGCTTACTTAATTAACTTATCTTATAATAACTACTTAAATTATTTATTCCCTAGTTAGTTATTTTGAGAAGGTTTTTCTACCTTAACAGGAACTGTAAGCTCTGTAATTGCAGCTTCTACTTCACCCTCAGCTGCCTTTAACAAGGCATCAACTGCTGTGTTGAGCTTGCCAAGTTCTTCCGCTCCATTCTCCCCATTAACTTGATTTACGCGATCTATAGCTTTTTTTGCATTATCATCTGTAGTAGCTCCATCTGCAGCTCCCAAAACAACATGTTTATCTTTTAACTTCTTTGTAAATGCTTTAACCTTAGCATCCACATCTTGAACTTTTTCATTTAAGCCTTTAAGGAATCCTGCTACTTGCAACTCTCCTAATTTTTTTTCCACAGCTTCAGCAACACTAACCACCCCTGCAATTAATGAGCCATTCTTATCAGCTATGGCTTCCAAAGTTCCATCATTTTTAATCTTTTTTCCAATAGCTTTAGCAAGCTCATCAATAGACTTAACTAAAGTCTCTATTTCTTTAACACTTGCTGCAAAAGCACTAGCCTCTTTGATCTTTTTACTTATCTTTGCCAAATCAAGTACTGTTCCGTCAGACTTAGCTACTTCGTCACTTTTAAGCTCTGGCCCTCCATTATTACATGACATAAACACCATAAACAAAGTCATTATTATTGCACTTATTCTTTTCCACTATTATATTTAACTTCTTATTTTACTTAAAACAAAGTAGAAGGCAACCTAGATCCATCTCTCTAAGATTGCCTTCTGCTTTTATTCTTCAATAATCTAAATTTACTATTTATCTTATTAATCTGCCTTCTCACTTACTTGATTCTGAAACTGGCTCTTGTGAACCTCTTGCTTTATCTATTTTTTCTTTTGCTTTCTCAAGAACATTCTTTACTGTCTTCTTAATTACATCTTCTACCGCTCTTAACAGCTTATTTGCTGCAGCCACTCCTACTCCTTGTACTTCTTTCCCCCCTCCTGTAGCATTATCTGCTGCTCCTGCTGCTAATTTACCTGTCTTCACTAATGAACGTAATGCTATTCCTCCTGCTACTGCTGCTGCTTTTGGAGTATTTGCACCTGCTAAGTGAGCATCTGAACCTCCTTTTGCAAAAGAAATTGCACTTGTATTTCCATCTGCAGCTGCTGCTAGCTGCGCATCATTCTCTCCTGATTTAACTATTGAGCTTAACATCTCTTCACCACTTACGCTTGATAGTATTGCTGCTGCTTTAGCTACATCTGCTGCTGCTGGATTACCACCACTTGTAGCTAATATCTTAGCACCCTCTTTATTATCTGCTCCTCCATTTGCTTGTAGTGTAGTAGCTCCTATTTTTAATGCTTTAACACCTGCATCTGTTGCTGCTTTGACTATTTCTTGCAATGCTTTAAAAGCTTTCCTTAATTCATCATCAGCTGCTGTTGTTCCTGAACCAGCAGCATTATTTGCATAACCTACTGGATTAGAATCGCCTATTGTTCCTAAAGATTCTACATATCCTTTTAATGTACCTAAAACTTCCTTAGCTTCATTAACCGCTTCTCTAATTGGATTTTTTGATGAATCGCTTTTATCAACACCTGTTTCTGCTTTTACTGCTACTTGTTCCAAGTCATTTGACGCCTCTCCAAGCTTCGCACCTAGGCTGTTAAAATAACCTCCTACTTCTTGCTTAGTTGTATCTGATTTTGCAGTAAATCCCAACACATCTGACACTAACTCTATAAATGCGTAAAAAGCATTCTCCGCACTCCTACCTAATTCCATTAGTGAATTGCCTAAATTTCCATTTACTCCTCCTGATACTCCGGTCTTACCTGCTTCTGGTTGTTGTCCACAACCTATCATTAGAACAACTGTCATAATAATTATACTTATATTTAACTTATTAATTATTGCACTTATTCTTTTTCTCATTTTTTTACGTGCCTCTCTTTAACTTATGCATTGTCTAACTAAGGGAATAAATAATTTAAGAAGTTATTATAAGATAAGTTAATTAAGTAAAGGGTAAAAGCCAGGAAAAATAAAGTCATTTAAGGAAAACTCTTTTCTTGTTTTCGGCACAGGAAACTATTAGCTAACGATAGTTCTGATGATTTAGTTATTTTGAACAGGTATTGCTACCTTAACAGGAATAATTGCAGCTTATACTTCTTCGTTAACAACCTCTAACAACTCACCTATTGATTTGTTAAGTTTACAAGTTCAGCACCACCTTTTTCTCCAGCAGGATTATTTACTCGATCTATAGCTTTTTGCATGCTCATCTGTAGCCTCTGCTTTAGAAATATCAGAATCTGCTTTTACTTTATCCACAAATTCTTTACATTTGCTCTTAGAATCAATAATCTTTCCTTTCAGCCCTTCAGAAATTTCAGGCGTGTTCCCTAATTTTCCCAATTTAACTTTCACAGTCAACATTACTTGAAATGCTCCTGCAACTAACTCTCCATTCTTATTATTTTTACCATTATCCACTTCAAGGTCTTCGGAATTTTGCTTAATTTTCTTTCCAATAGCTTTAACGATCTCATCTATTGACTTAACCAAGGTCTCTACTTCTTTAACACTTGCTACAAAAGTACTAGCATCTTTTATTTTTTTTACTTACTTTTGCTTAATCAATTACTATCCCATCAGATTTAGTTACTTGACCTTGCTCTGCTGGTCCTGCACTACCATAAGATATAAAAAAATAAATCATTATTATTGTACTTAATTTATTTCTTTCCAACACCTATCCCAATTTCCCTTTTGCCCTTACCACACATTTAGCTTACTTTTAAAGTATTAATTATTTGATTACAATAAAAACATACTCTTAATATCATACTTGCAATTATTTATATTCAATCTTTACTCATATAAACAATTTTATATACAAAGAAACATTCCCTAAATAACATCAGAAGCTAAGAGCATTACGCTCCTAGCTTCCTATTCCTTTTTGACTTTATTTTTCCCTGCTCTTACAGCTTACTTAATTAACTTATCTTATAATAACTTCTTAAATTATTTATTCCCTAGTTAGTTATTTTGAGAAGGTTTTTCTACCTTAACAGGAGCTGTAAGCTCTTTAATTGCAGCCTCTACTTCACCCTCAGCTGCCTTTAACAAGGCATCAACTGCTGTGTTTAACTTAATAAGCTCTTCCTTACCTTTGCCTCCAGTAACATCGCTTTTATCTATAGCATTTTTTGCATCAGAATCAGAAGCATCATTTTTACCAAGACTAGCATCCCCTCCCTTCAATTTAGTTATCAATGCTGTATTTTCGGTCTTAACAACAATAACCTTGCCCTTCACTTCATCAGAAATTCCGGCTATTTTCTCTAAAGATTCCAATTTAGTTCCTACGGCAAACATTAATTGCAATGTTCCTGCGAGTAATGATCCATTTTTATTTGCTTCAGTATCAAAGCCATCATCATCATTTTTAATTTTCTTTCCAATAGCTTTAGCAAGCTCATCTATTGACTTAACTAGAGTCTCTACTTCTTTAACGCTTTCTGCAAAAGCACTAGCCTCTTTTATCTTTTTACTTATTTTTGCTAAATCAAGTACTGTTCCGTCAGACTTAGCCACTTCGTCACTTTTAAGCTCTGGACCTCCATTATTACATGATGTAAATACCATAAATAAAGTCATTATTATTGCACTTATTCTTTTTCTCATTTTTTTACGTGCCCCTTTTACAAGTCTCTAATACACTTCCCAATGCTCTTCAAACTTAGTTATTCCTATCATACGAGCATTAAAAACAATTTGGATGTTGCCGTTAATGATGCAACCTCACTAAACATTGCAAAATAACTACACCATTTAATACAAAAGTTCACAAAATTGAAGTTGGTGGTGCCAACTTAACAAAAATGGCTGAATTTTTACGGAATGAAGCATTAATAGCAAAAATTTTAAGAGAAAGATCAAATGGAGGCAATATTACATACCCCTCAAAAATAAGAGCCCTACTAACAGCACTCTCTAGCATCATAAAATTACTTAAAATCAAAAATCTTTTCTCTTAAGTCCATGCATACTCTTATATGCTGCCCATACTTCTGCAATATTACTTGAATTCATTTTACCTATTATTATATGACCTGTATTTGCTACTTAACTTTTTGTTATACTGCTTGTATTTTCGCTTTTAATATACTAGTAATCTCTCCAAACTGCCCTAAACATTAATCTCTAAAACTTCTTATGAATTATCCAAAATAAAGTTATTTGTCCCCCCACAGTACAAATTCCTATTTATAAGTAAGGGTTTTAAGAATAGATAACATGCTAAAAATGTCTTGCCAGATACAATACCACTACAAAGAATGATTTTAGTTTGCCCATTTCTCTCAATACAGTTAAACACCTCACATTGCTTCATAGTTAAATGCGTCTTCTCAAATCCTTTAAAATAAATCTCTAGTGTTTGGGGCCTAATATACTCTGCTATATCAATGCCATACTTATTTTTATATTTTCTTTGCCATTTAAGGAAAAAACTTCTTTTATATATCCATTCACTTACTATTTATATCTACCAAGATCTAGAACAGACTTAAGCTTAAAGCAGCTCTTAATAACATAAAGACATCTTTTACTTGCAATATTCTTCTCAAACTCATCAAGTTCACTCATCTTCAACTCAAGTTTGTTCATTAGGCTTGCAAAACTTAACAAAATCTGCATTTGTAATATCTTCCTTATATTTCAATATCTCATCATGGGGTTTTAAAGTTTTCTTAACATCTTTTTGTAATTCTAACTGACAATACTTATCAAATGAGCTAAGAAAACTCAATGCTATTTTTTCTTCTCAATCTCTACTTGATTCTTAAGTCTATTAGCCTCATCTTCGGCCTTTAAACTATATGCAAGCATATTATTGAAAATATCCTCACGAATAGTAAACTTAGCAGTTTCTTTAACGTACTCAGGATCACCCTTAACCTCTTCCCACTTGTGTCGCATCTTTCCTGCATCAACACCCCGCTTAGACTCCCATCTCTTTTGCTATTGATAGGTCATTAAGCCTCCCTTCTCTAAAATACACAATATAAATCATAAAATGACTTCTTTACTCTTCTCATATCTCTTTAGCCCTAGTCTAAGTTAACAAAACTTAACAAAAACTAACATAAACTCTATAACAAAATAATCAACTTTACAAAAACAATTAATACTTACAAGAGGCTCATACATCATGATAAAAACTGCTATATATTGTTTAAATCACAAATATCAAAGATAAGGAGATTTACATGAGTAAGCCTATAAGGTTAATACTTTGTGGCACATTACTCTTATGCTGTTGCAAAGGATATCAAGTAAGTATAGTGCCTACTGAAGCTCAGACACACAGTAGAGCTAAGAAAGCTTTGGATAATTTACAAAAGGAAAATGATAAAACACAAGAAAAGATTACTCTAACTGCTGATGAGCAAAAGAAGTTTGACTCTTTAAAGCATGCGTTTGAAAAAGTAATTGAAAAATTACAAGACCAAATTCAAGGATGTCAAAACGGTAACAAGAGTAAATGCAATAATTTTTGGACTTGGCTTGATGGTCACATACAAAAACAAAAAGAATTAGCTAATGCTTTTACTAAAGTCTATGAATTCTTAGAAGACAAAAGAAAAAAGCATGAAAATAATAAGACTTTTGATTCTTATATAAGTGATGCTATTGATTGTAAAGTCAATAATCAATGTAATAATGCAGATAATAAGTATGGCACTGGCAATAATGACATAGAGCAATTTTTTAGGGGGGTTTTAAACGATATATCTACTAAAAATCATAATGAAGAAATGTTTGAATGTCTTAAAAAAGAATTACTTGATTCAACTAATCATGTAGCTGGACTTACAGCAAATTGGCAATGAAAATAAATCACAAAGATAAGGAGATTTGTTATGAATAAAATTAATTTTATTTTGATTTTATTACTACTAATTAGTAGTTGCAATCAAAATAACAATAAGGATAAAGAAATTAAAAGTAAAAATAAAAGGGATTTAGAAGCAACTCAAGAAGTGCAAAAAACACCTGAAGAAATGTTAAAAGAAAAGTTAAATGATACTGAAAAAACAAATTTAGACTTCTTAAAAGAGGCTTTGGGTAATGAAAGTGATTTCAACAAGCTTTTAAGCCATGATGAATATAAAATTAAATCTGTACTTGAACATATAAAGAGTGAACTTGAAAAGTGCACAGGTGATAATGCTAATGAGCAAAAAAACACTTTTAAAACAGTATTACAAGGTTCATTTAAAGGTAATAGTGACAATTTAGAAACATTTAAAAACCAAGCATCAAGTACTTGTGGAGCAGGGGGGTAAGCAAATAATAAGTTAAGAAATAATATTTAAGAAAGGAAGATTTAAGAGAGTAAAGCTGCAAACAAATATAAAGCAAACAAAGAAGTAAAATAAACGAATAGAAATTGTTAGAAAAAGTAGTAAAGATAAACAAATTAAACTGGTTACAAAAATGGTAAGAGCAACTATAAAAGTAAACAATTGGTTAACAAAGAAAAAGAGGTTAAATTTTAAAGGGCAATGCGTTTCATTTTAAAGTGCAAAGCTATTAAAATAAGGAAGAGAATATATGTAGGGGATATTTTCAAGTATTTGTAAAGAATTGGTTAAAGTACACTAGATATCTTGTGCTACAGTCTCTAAAAACACCTTTTACTCCTACATAAAGCACCTTAGAGGGGTATTTTATATGCAATGAAGCTACGTTAAAATTGACTTACAATACAAGTATTTGCTAACATTTTTATAACTAATTTTAAGGATTTTTAAAATCTTTAGTTATCAATAAAATGCATGAAAAGGAACTCTTAACTAACAGTAATCTTAACTTTATAAATGAACCAATAAATCAAAATGAACGCCTCAATGAAGAATTGTCACAACTTAAAAGTACGCTTAAGAGTAAAAATAAAGCTTCAAAACAATCAAAAAACACTACTGTTAGATTCTATCTAAATGACAAAACAACCAGACTAGTAAAAAATGTATAAAAGAGCTTATACAAATCAATCCAATCTCAGGATGGTTTGTATATATCTTAAGTATTACTGGTTGCAGAGGTGTTGAGATATAAAATATAAAAATTGCTGACGTGTCAAAAGAAACAAGCAGTAATAGTTGAAGTATTCTACTCCTTGCGTGTTAAGCAAAAAAGAGAAGCAATATATGCATAAAAGAAGTAGTTATTAGTAAGTCTGAATTTGATGCTATTATGCAAGCACATCAAGAATATTTTGCAAGCAAAGGAAAAGACAAAAGGCGTACTTATCTTTTTCAAAAGAGTAAGATTAGATTTAAAGATGACAAAATTAATATAAGTGAGATTTCAAAATAATTGAAATTAGGCTAATAAAGCATTAAAGTAATGGGATTTAATATAAGCATTTAAATCCTTATTAATAACTCTTAAAAAAAGTTACTAATAAAGAGCTAAAATCTTCATAGAAGATCCATAAAGGATGTGTCTAAAATGAACACATGCCATTAATAATAAATTACATCAAATTTAAAATAATATTAACTATTGTTTTTATAATTTACATTATTTTAAATTAAATGATTTTTAACACTTATCAATAGCTCTTTCTGTTTATAAAGAATTTGCTTATTATAGACATATAATAATGGCTATAATCATTGGTATTCCTATTAATAAAAAAAGATTTAACATCCTATTTCCTATCTTAAGCTTTTCTACTTTTCGAAATTTCTAAATTCATTCATAAATTCCTTTAGTAAATTTTTTTATGCAAAAACAGTTTGCCTAATATAAAACCAGTAAGTTTTGCATTTTTCTTATAAAAAGCATAACTTTCTTGACTTTTAAGTCGAAACCTTAATGGCTTTATTAAATTTTGCCCAAGTTTTTTATTTTTATATTTTCCTTAGTTTGTATATAGCGAAAAGAATCATGGATGCCATTTTCAATTATATATTGTTCTTAGACTAATCCTTCTTCCATAGCATTTGCTATTTTTAAATAAACATAGACTTGACTTTTTGCGAGTCTATAACTTTTTATAAAACTATCAAAACTTTTATATCCCTTTAACTTATAATATTCATTATCTTTTATTTCCTTTAAAATTCTAATGCTATCTATTTTATGAAAAATTTCTTTTCTAAAATTGGCTTTTAATCTTGCTTTCAAGGTATTATAATGCAAGAGCTTCTCTTCATTAGTAGACAATAATTTTTGCTCATCAGGATCTTCTTCATTTACTAGAACCCTTTTCTTTAGTTCAATTTTCACATAAACTCCTCCGTTAACACAATCGTCCGGATTCCCGATAATCATACTTAATGTATTCTTATTTATTTTAAAAGTCTTAATCACACATCTTCGTATTCCTTAATATAATCCTTGCTAAAATCAAAGTTTTCATTTTTTGCGATTTTCTTATTTAAGTCTTCTCTTTAGTGGATAAACCCTAGAAAGCCCTTTTTTGACTGGGCATATTTTAATAACTGTTTATGAGTATTATTTTTCTTAAATATTGTTATAAGAATGAAAATCGGAAGCTTTATCCTTAACTTTTTCATATAAAATTCCAACAAATCCAAACTTTCAATTGACCATTTTTCAGCTGTCATAGGAAACATTACATAATCACTGGACAGTAATGTATTCGCCAATGTAAATTCCAAACTAGGATTCGCATCAATTATTATGTAATCATATTCTGTTTTAAAAAAAAGTAAATTATCTCTTAATATCAACTCTTTAAGGGATATAGATTCACTAGTAAATTTATGTAAATTTAAGTAACTAGGTATTAATCTAAATCGTTATTAAGATCTACAACGGAGTCATTAATATCTAATCTTTCTTTTAAGGCCCTATATATTTTTGCTTTAAATAATTTATATAAGGCTTTAGATACATTAACTATTGATGTGGGCTTTAAACAGTTAAAGAAACAATGAAAATTAACGCTAATGATACTCCTATAAGTCCTGAACATAGCACCCCTAAAGCTATTACTAATAACTAGAAATAAATACTAAAATATAAAGTCATTTAAGGGAAACTCTTCTCTTGTTCTCTATAAAGCAAGGAAACTATGTTTTTATGATGAAGGTAATGAATAAGTTAAAAGGAGGCACGTAAAAAAATGAGAAAAAGAATAAGTGCAATAATAATGACTTTATTTATGGTATTAGTAAGCTGTAATAGCGGTGGGGTTGCGGAAGATCCTAAACATGTGTATTTAACATCTATAGCTAATTTAGGGAAAGGATTTTTAGATGTTTTTGTGACTTTTGGAGATATGGTTACTGGAGCTTTTGGTATTAAGGCTGATACTAAGAAAAGTGATATAGGGAAGTATTTCACTGATATTGAAACTACTATGACAACAGTAAAAAAGAAGTTGCAAGATGAAGTTGCTAAGAATGGTAATTACATAAAAATTAAGGAAGTAGTTGACAAGTTTATTACAGGGACATTAGATAAAATTGCATCAGGAGCAAAGGAAGCAGCTAAAAGTGCTACTGGTGATGCTGCTATAGGAAATGCTGTTAAAAATGAGGATGCTGCACCTGCAGAAGTAGCAAGTGTTAACTCACTTGTTAAAGGGATTAAAGAAATAGTTGGTGTAGTTTTAAAGGATAATGAGGGAGATGCAGCAGCTACTAAGACAGCAGATGCTGAGAAAAAATCAGTTGGTAAGTTGCTTGGTAAAGGTGCTGCTGATGGAACGGAAACACAAGCTGCCGCAGCAAGCGCATCAATAGGGGCAATAACTGGGGCTGATATTCTTCAAGCTATTGCTAAGTCTGGTAAGGCTGGTGCTGGTGAGATTAAAATCGAAGAAGCAAAGAATGCAGCAGAGATTGCTGCTGCTAAGGCTGATAGTAAAGATCTTGCAATAGACTCAGCAAAGAAGGATGCGGTTATAGCAGCTGGCATTGCACTGCGAGCAATGGCAAAAGATGGTAAATTTGCTGCTAAGAATAATGAAGAGAAATCTGAACATGCAGTAAATGGAGCAGCAGCAAGTGCAGTAGGTAAGACATTAAGTACACTTATAATAGCAATAAGGAATACTGTTGATAGTGGATTAAAAACAATAAATGAAGTACTAGCTACAGCTAAACAAGAAGATAAGTCAGCAGAAGCAACTAATCCTACAGAAGCAACAACTAGTGGTCAGCAAGCGAATAACTAGTTAAGGGTAAATATAAAGTCATTGTAAGAGAAACTACACTCCTGCATTAAAAACAAGAAAAGCTTTTCCCTTACAATGACTTTATATTTTTAGTTTAACGATTTATTAGTAATTGGTTGAGCAGTATCAGATTCAGTAGCTTCACCAGTAGACTCAGAGTATTTTATTCCCTTTACTGCTTCTTTAATTTTATCAAGTTCTAGATTTACTGCTTTTCTAATTATTACGTCCAGTACTCCTAATACCTTATTTACTGCACTTACTGCTGCTGCTTTAACTGCTCCATCTTCATTAGCAGCATGACTAA
Organism: Borrelia hermsii DAH; assembly: GCF_023035675.1. Classification (NCBI taxonomy): domain Bacteria; kingdom Pseudomonadati; phylum Spirochaetota; class Spirochaetia; order Spirochaetales; family Borreliaceae; genus Borrelia; species Borrelia hermsii. The sequence continues at coordinate 14,939 of NZ_CP073146.1, forward strand.
ATTTCCCACCTTTAGTAATTGCCTTAAGAGCAACAGCAGCAGCTAAATCGGCATTTGTTTTAGCTCCAGTACTATTAGCATCAGCTATTTTAGTGGCTAGAGCTCCTACTTCATTATTATCACCAACAGCAAGATTAATACCAGTCTTAGCATTTTTAATTTTATTAATCATTGCCCATGGATCTGCTTTTGATACTTCTTCAGCTAACTTAGGACCAGAATTAGCTTGAGCATTATTATTTGCAGCAAGGGCAGCAGGGGCATCGGTTTGAGCACCAGCTGTTACCTGATTACCAGCATTCCCCAATTCAATCTTTACACCAGATTTATCCGCTGCATCAATAATTTCCTTTACATTAGCAATTACAGCTTTTACACTATTTTCATCAGCAGCTACTGCAGCACCAGCATTATTAGCATCGCCAATATTAGTATCACCAGCTTCTTTAGCAGTATCAGAAAGTTTAGTTAGAGCACCAATTAATTTATCAAAAACATCACCCGCTCCTTTAATTGCACCTTTAACAGCTTCAATGCTACTTCCATCAGCATTCTTTGCTTCAGATATTTTATTTGATAGCTCTTTTAACTTATCCTTAGTAGTTGTAAGTCCATCTCCTATTTTCTTAAAGTGTTCACCTACTTTACTTTTCTTGTCACCAGATTTAACTGCATTAAATCCTAATGCATCACCTATTGCATTTCCAAAAATTCCAAATATATCTTGAAATCCTTGCCCTATCTTTACTAATGAATCAAAAAATGTATTCTTACTTTCTGCTGCTAGTTTCTCAGCCTCAAGTTGATTACTACAGCTTGCTAATACCATAAATAAAGTCATTATTATTGCACTTATTCTTTTTCTCATTTTTTTACGTGCCTTCCCTATATCATAAAAAAATAAAAATCCACAATGACTTTTTGGTATTAACATAAAATAAAACTTATTATTATACGGGTTTTATGCTTTTGATTTACTTACACAAATTCAACTTACTTTTAAAGTATTAATTATTTGATTACAATAAAAACATACTCTTAATATCATACTTACAATTATTTATATTCAATCTTTACTCATATAAACAATTTTATATACAAATAAACATTCCCTAAATAATATCAGAAGCTAAGAGCATTACGCTCCTAGCTTCCTATTCCTTTTTGACTTTATTTTTCCCTGCTCTTACAGCTTACTTAATTAACTTATCTTATAATAACTACTTAACTTATTTATTCCCTAATTAGTTATTTTGAGAAGGTTTTTCTGCTTTAACAGAAGCTGTAAGCTCTTTAATTACAGCTTCTACTGCATCATTAGCAGCCTTTAATAACTCATCTATTGCTGCGTTAAGTGCTTCAAGCTCAGAAGCTCCTTTATCTCCACCAGGCTGTCCTATTCTATCTATAGCTTTTTTTGTGTCTTCATCACTAGCATCATTTTTACCAAGGGTAGCGGTTTGTCCTTTCACTTTAGCCAAGAATGCTTTACTTTTAGCTTCAGCATCAGTAACCTTTGCCTTTAATGCCTCAGAGATTCCAGCCTCTTTATCTAAGCCTTTCAATTTTCCTTCCGCAATCAATATTATTTGAAATGCCCCTGCAATTAATGACCCATTCTTATCTTTATCAGCATCAGCAAACTCAAGGGTACCATCATTTTTAATTTTCTTTCCAATAGCTTTAGCAAGCTCATCAATAGACTTAACTAAGGTTTCTACTTCTTTAACACTTGCTGCAAAAGCACTAGCCTCTTTTATCTTTTTACTTATCTTTGCCAAATCAAGTACTGTTCCGTCAGACTTAGCCACTTCGTCACTTTTAAGCTCTGGACCTCCATTATTACATGACATAAACACCATAAATAAAGTCATTATTATTGCACTTATTCTTTTTCTCATTTTTTTACGTGCCTTCCCTATATCATAAAAAAATAAAAATCCACAATGACTTTTTGGTATTGACATAAAATAAAACTTATTATTATACGGGTTTTATGCTTTTGATTTACTTATTCAAATTTAACTTACTTTTAAAATATTTGATTATTTGATTACAATAAAAACATGCTCCTAATATCATACTTACAATTATTTATCTTCAATCTTTACTCATATAAACAATTTTATATACAAAGAAACATTCCCTAAATAACATCAGAAGCTAAAAGCATTACGCTCCTAGCTTCCTATTCCTTTTTGACTTTATTTTTACCTGCTCTTACAGCTTACTTAATTAACTTACCTTGTAATAACTACTTAACTTATTTATTCCCTAATTAGTTATTTTGAAAAGGTTTTTCTGCTTTAACAGGAGCTGTAAGCTCTGTAATTGCAGCTTCTACTGCAGCATTAACAGCCTTTAATAACTCATCTATTGCTGCGTTAAGTGCTTCAAGCTCAGAAGCTCCTTTATCTTTAGTATTATTTGTTATAAGTAAAGCTGCTTTTGCATGGTCGTCAGTAGCTCCTTCTTTACCAAGATCAGTATGATTGGTTTTCAATTTACCTAAGAAAGCGTCGGCTTTGCTTTTAGAAGCATTAACTTTTTGATTCAATTCATCAGAAAGTTCATTTGTTTTTGCTAATATGTCTAATTTAGACTTTACAGTTGATATCATTTGAAATGACCCTGCAATTATACCCCCATTATGATTGTTATCAGTAGCAAGAGTATCTCCGTTTTGGATTTTCTTACCAATAGCTTTAGCGAGCTCATCAATAGACTTAACTAAAGTATGAACTTCTTTAACACTTGTTGCAAAATCACTAGCCTCTTTTATCTTTGCGCTTATTTTTGCCAAATCAAGCACTGTTCCGTCAGACTTAGCTACTTCGTCACTTTTAAGCTCTGGCCCTCCATTATTACATGACATAAACACCATAAATAAAGTCATTATTATCTTACCTAATTTAACAAGAAAACATCTTTCCTGTCTGCCTCATCAAAATAAGAGAAGTGTTTCCTTCAAGCGACTTTATTATTTTTAGTACTGATTTTTTTATTAATAATTCTTTACTGACTATTAGTAGTAGCTTTAGGAGCGCTCTGTTCAGGACTTATAGGAATATCATTAGCATTAATTTTCATAGCTTCTTTAACTGTTTTAAGGCCCCCGTCAATTGTTTTCCTTATCGCAATAGTTAATGTATCTAATGCCTTAGTAACAGCAATTACAGCTGCACCCTTAATTTCAGCAGCATAATCATCATGACCACCGGCCTCACCACCAGGGAACTTACCATTCTTAGCCATTGCTTTTAAAGCTATTCCTCCTGCTATAACTGCATCCTTAGCATTAGCGGCATCATCAGCATTAGCGGCATTATTCTTAGCCAATTTAACAGCTTTGCCTTCATTGCCTTTAGAAATAGCTTGTAATATGTCAGCTCCAGTTACTGTTCCGACTGCTTTTGCTGCATCAGTACCTGATTTCTTTGAATCAGCATTAATAGCAGCATTACCAAACAACTTCGCTGCTCCATCATTATTACCTCTTGCGCTACCATCTTCAGCTTTCTTATTGGTACCAGCATCAACACTTCCTATATTTTTAAGTACTACATTTACAATCTTTCCAATTCCTTCACTAAGAGACTTAACCGAAGCTTCTTCAGCAACAACACCAGCAACTGTTTGAGCAGCAACATTACCAAGTAGGTCACTAGCATCACCAATGGCCTCACTAACGGTCTTAGCCCCATCAATTATCTCATCAAGAGCATTATCAATTAGTGTTTTTACCGCAGTCTCAATTGCAGGAGCATTAGGATTTCCTTCTCTCTTCATGTCAGCAACAATTTTTTAAGCTTGTCCTTAGTGCCTTGTACTGTCTTAAAATAAGCTCCAACATCAGACTTTTTTGCCTCTGTACTAAAACCTAATACCTTGGAAACTATATCTCCAAATGATGTGAACACATTTAAAAATCATTACCTAAGTCTATTACTGACTTTAAAAATTTACTCTGAGGATCTTCCGCAACCCCACCGCTATTACAGCTTACTAATACCATAAATAAAGTCATTATTATTGCACTTATTCTTTTTCTCATTTTTTTACGTGCCTCCTTTTAACTTATGCATTAGCATTATCATCAGAACTATCGTTAGCTAATAGTTTCCTGTGCCGAAAACAAGAAAAGAGTTTTCCTTAAATGACTTTATTTTTGCCAGCTCTTACCTTTTACTTAATTAACTTATCATTATAATAACTACTTAACTTATTTATTCCCTTAGTTAAAACTTAGCAGGAGCTGTAAGCTCTGCGATTGCAGCTTCTGCTGCTGCGTTAGCAGCCTTTAACAACTCACCTATTGATTTGTTAAGTTTAACAAGTTCAACAACACCTTTTTCTCCAGCAGGAGCATTTACTTGATCTATAGCTTTTTTTACATGCTCATCTGTAGCCTCTGCTTTAGAAATATCAGAATCTGCTTTTACTTTATCCACAAATTCTTTACATTTGCTCTTAGAATCAGTAATCTTTCCTTTTAGCTCTTCAGAAATTTCAGGCGTGTTCCCTAATTTTTCCAATTTAGCTTTCACAGTCAACATTACCTGAAATGCTCCTGCGACTAACTCTCCATTCTTATTATTTTTGCCATTATCCACTTCAAGGTCTTCGGAATTTTGCTTAATTTTCTTACCAATAGCTTTAGCAAGCTCATCTATTGACTTAACCAAGGTCTCTACTTCTTTAACACTTGCTACAAAAGTACTAGCCTCTTTTATCTTTGCACTTATTTTTGCCAAATCAAGTACTGTTCCGTCAGACTTAGTTACTTGACCTTGCTCTGCTGGTCCTGCACTACCATAAGATACAAATAAAACAAAGTCATTATTATCGCACTTAATTTTTTTATTTTCACAATTATTACTTGCGCACACATTTTTTAATGTCTTAACTCACAATAAAACATAATCCTAATCTAAAACTTGAAATTCGATCACATTAAATCTAACCATTAGAACAATTTATATCCTAAATAACATCAGAAGCCAAGAGCATTACGCTCCTAGCTTCCTATTCCTTTTTGACTTTATTTTTACCTGCTCTTACAGCTTACTTAATTAACTTATCTTATAATAACTACTTAAATTATTTATTCCCTTAGCTAAGACTTAGCAGGAGCGGTAAGCTCTGCGATTGCAGCACTTACCGCCTCATTAGCAGCTTTTAACAACTCATCAACTGCTGTGTCAAGTTTCTTAAGCTCAGTAGCAGAAGCATTGGTTCGATCTATAACTTTTTTTGCCTCTTCATCTTTTTTAACACTTTCGTTATCCTTTGCAGAACTCTTAAATTTACTTAATAAACCATCATTTGCATTCTTGGCCTCATTAACCTTCGCCTTAAGGTCATCTGAGATTCCATCTACTTGCACTAAACTTTCCAATTCACCTTTTACGGTTGATACCACTTGAAATGCCCCTGCAACTAACTGTTCATTTTGATCCGCCGTAGAAGACTCTAAAGTCCCAGTCTCATCTGTTTTAATTTTCTTACCAATAGCTTTGGCAAGATCACCTATTGACTTAATTAAAGTATGAACTTCTTTTACACTTGCTGCAAAAGCACTAACCTCTTTTATCTTTGCACTTATTTTTGCCAAATCAAGTAGTTCCATCAGGCTTAGCTACTTCGTCGCTTTTAAGCTCTGGCACTCCATTATTACATGATATTAATATCATAAATAAAGTCATTATTATTGCACTTATTCTTTTTCTCTTTTTTCCGTCTCCCTTTTAACTTATTCATTACCTTCAGCATCAGAACTATCGTTAGCAAATAGTTTTCCTGCTTTACATAGAACAAGAAAAGCGTTTCCCTTACAATAACTTTATATTTTTATTATTTACTCTTAACTAGTTATTAGTAGTAGCTTTAGGGATGCTCTGACCAGGACTTATAGGAAGTATCATTAGCATTAATTTTCATAGCTTCCTTAACAATTTTAAGCCCTGAATCAATAGCTTTTCTTATTGCAATGGTTTTAAATATATCTTGCTTAAGTTCTATTTTATTAATTTCAATAGCTCTTCTAACGAGAAAAACCTCATTGCTAACAGATACAATCTCAGGTTTTAAACCACGTTCTAACATTTCAAGTTTCAAGTTAAAGTTACTCTCTAAATATTCAAAATCTTTATAAGTAATCTCATTACGATAATATCTTTTAGAAAGATCATTTGAAATAAAATCTTGCATATCCATCTTTACAAATTCTTGGTATATAATATCCCCTGTTACATGTCCATAAAATTTATGTACTACTAAGAAAATGACATGATGAATTTTGCATAAAAACTTCTTATATAATATTTTACATATCCTATAGTACTAATAACATCACCAAAATTCCCAATAGCTCAAGACAACCAAACACAAAATGTTCTACCCAAACAACACAAAAAATTCCAAAACAAAAAGACTCAATAGATACCCCACCATCCCTAGTATTATAATAAGCATCAAATACTACAGCATTACCAAAGCCGGTTAATATATTAACACAGTCAAAAACACCACAATTCCAAAACCAATGTAATTAACATTAAAGAAATTAAATTAAAAGCCATTAGCACTTCATTTTCAACTTTATCAGAATCCGAAAAAAAGAAGAACGATTCAGAATCATATGATAATGATGTGTATTTATAATAAAAAAGACAATCAGAATATACTTTTTTAAGTATAAATCAAAATACTAGAAATTGCAGTAAAAATTATGATGATAACAATACTGTTTCTCTTTTAAAGATTGAAAAATGGGATTGATAGCTTCAAAATGAAATGTTTAATGGAAGAAATTTGAAAACTAAAAGATAGATTAATAACAGTCAGGATAATAATAAACAAGGAATATTCAAAGATGATTTAGAAACTATTACTGTAAATCACCAAAATGTATATGTTGAAGCAAAAGATGATAAAAAAACCGATTATATCTTCCTAAATTTCCCTAACAATAAAGGCTACTCATTTACAATTAAATTATCTGATCTTAAAAAGATTTATAAAAATACAATAAAACAACACAAATAGCTTTCTTAAATTAGGAAATTTTTTGTATATCATATCAAAATCCCTACAAAAAATAGTAAAGAAAGATGAATTAAATTGATTACAAAAATGACAAAAGAAAATAAAAAGTTAACCTCGAGTTAACAAAGAGAAGGGGATTAAATTTTGAAGAATAATATATATCATTGCAAAACTAATAGCTACTAAAACAAGAAATAAAATATATGTAGGGTATATTTTTAAATATATGTAAAGAATTGGATAAAATAAGTATACTAGAAAAATCTTAACCAAACCTGTTAAAAAGTATCCTTTCTATTTACACAAAACACCTTAAAAGAAATATTTTACATGCAATGAAACATCTCTAAAATTGATTAAACTTACTAGTATTTGCTTACATTTTTTGTAACTAACTTTAAGTATTTTTATAGCTTTTAGTTTAAAAAAAATTATATGAAAAAAGAATGCTTAACTACTTCATAAAGTTTACTTTTTAACTGGTATTGCGTTATCATAATTAATAGTAAAACTTATTAGGAGAAAAACAATGAATAGCACTCACAATGAAAAGGCTCCGCCTTACACAAAACCATTAAAGGAATATCATAGTAGATATTACAAAATACTGTCAATACTTAGATACTTTCAAAAAAATGCAATTAAGTACAACCAAACAATAATTCTAAATGCATTAAACATTTTTCTGTTTAAAGACAGTCTTAAACAAATTACACTTAGAACCTTAAGAAAAGATTTAGCCTTTCTATACAACAAAGGCATTATTAAAAAGAATTTATTAAGACTGGGCGAAGGAAATGGCTCATACATAAGATATACAGTAACTAAATACAGCGTTAACAATTTAAAAAGACTACTTAAAGCCAAACAAGAAATTATCGAACACGATGCTAATGCAATATATAAATTCACAAAAGAAACACAAAAAAAATACTCCAAAAATAAGGGGGTCAAAATTTTGAAATCTAAAAATGCAACTAAAAATGTCAGTCATAATATAACTAATAATAAATGTATAAATAATAAAGAAAAAAGAAGAAAAGAAACAAAAATTGAAGTGACAAATAACACATATGTTTTAATACAGAATGTATCTAAATGGAAAACAATGAGATATTTGGATAAAATAAAAGATAATGCGAACAAAAAGAGATATGAAGAGGCCATGATGAGAACAAAAGAATGGTTGAAGAATTTAAAGACTGAAAATAGTACTAACAGGAGCTATGGGATAGAAAACAAATTTTAAGGAAAAACATGGAAAACTCATTGAAACGATTAAAAGAAAGGAAGTCAGAAATTAAGTTGCCCAAAAAAAAGAGTAGTTTCTTTATTCAAATAGAGAAAAAAAATAATAAGACACTGTACCACACAAAAATTATGATAGATTTCTATACATTTGGAATCGATAAAAATGATAATAACAAATTTTTTATTATCTTAAGAAGCTGGTCTAGAAAAAAGAAATATCAGTTTAACTTATTTTCTTTAATAGATAATAACAAATTTTTAGGTATTTATTATGGATATAGGAAGCCAATTAAGAATATCATAACACAATATGAAGAAAATGGAGCAATTAAGACATATGGTTTTTCAAAGGCTTATTATATTGAGTTTAGATTTAAGAAAGGAAGTGTTTTTTGTTATATCCAAGGAATCTATTATTTACTTAAAAAAGAAAAGTTAGAAACCAAATATTGCAAAAAATTGATCGAAATAGTGATGAAGTTAGAAAAAGAGATATATGAATTTTACAATAAAAAGTTACCAGATGGAGGGATTATAACAAGATGGATAGAAAAAAAACAGAAATAATAACTATAGCATCAATTAAAGGTGGTGTTGGAAAAAGTACAAGTGCCCTGTTCTTTAGCAATATATTATCACATGAAAGTTACAAAGTTTTGCTAATTGATAGCGATCCCCAAGCTAGTATTACCAGTTATTTTTTATTCAAATTGCAAGAACAAAACATAGATATCGAAAGATATAACCTATATGAAATTTTTAAACAAAGGAAATACATAGAAAATTGTATCTTTAATGTAAGTAATTGTATAGACGTAATTCCTAGTTCATTAGAATTGTCTTCTTTTAATTCCGAAAGTATTCCTTTGCAAGATAATCTATTAGAAAAAAGACTGTTAGCAGTTAAATCCAAATATGACTATGTAATAATTGATACAAATCCTAGCTTAGGGCATCTTCTAAATAATGCCTTAATTGTTGCTGATTATCTAGTTATTCCCATTAATTCTGATTTATGGGCAGTTGAAAGCATAGATTTAATAATAGATGCTACAAAAAAAGTTTATAGGGAAGATCTCTTGCCTAATTTTTTGGTAACGGGTGCTTTAGAAAGACAGAGTATTGATAAAGAAATAATATCAGAGCTAGAAACTCGCTATAGAGAAAACTTGATAGGCATTATTCCTAAAAGAGATGACATAAAAAAGACAGTATTTTATAGAAAGAAATTTTCTTTAAATACTGATTATTATCAAGAATATAAGAAATCTTTAAATAATCTCTTAAAGAAATAACAAAAACGAAATGTCCAGTTATAGACAAAAGGAGTGCAAATGAGAGATAAAAATAAGATGATAGTGGGAAGAAGGGTTAATATTAAAGAGTGTGATTTGGAAACAAAATTACCAGGGGACAATCGTAAAGATGAATATTTAAGATTAAAAGACAAACTAAAATCTTTAATGGCAGACGATATTTATAATAAAATAGAAACAGCAAAAATACTCAGTTTAATAAGTGAAAGAAAGTTATATATTTTTGATGGATATAAGAATTTTTATAGCTTTTTAGCTGATTTTAAGATCGCGAAATCCCAAGCATATAAATATATAAAAATAGCGGCAGGCGTAGAGCAGGGCATTATCGATTATGATTTTGTAGCTAGTAATGGAATTGAAAATACCATTAGAAAATTAGAAGACAATAGTATTGTTAAGAAGTCAAGACAGAATTCGATTAAGCCACTGCGTTTTCAACTTAAACTACAAGAGAGTTATAATTTTTATAAGCAAAATGCAAAATTTACAGGTTTTTTGTTGGATGAACTTTTTACAAATAGAAAGGATTTGCTTAAAGAGTTTTTAAATCAATTCAAAAGCTAAATTCATTGAGTAGCTACATAGTTCTTGTAACTATTTAAATATGGTTGATTTTATTTTAAATTTGGTATATATTGGTATGCATTGGTATGTGTTTATTGTTGCACATCCTAGTAAGTTTTCGCCATTGGAGATTTTAACTCTTCATTAGATACTCTTTTCAAGAGTATCTAATGAAGAGTTGATTTTTTATTTTTTGGAATTTTAAACCTATCTTCTATTATTCTATCTAAGATTCTTTATATAAAAATTACTAAAATGATATAGCAAAACCTTCTAACAAAGATAATTTTTTTGTTAGAAGGTTTTGCTAAATATTTATTTCTAAGGAGTGTAAAAATTCATAATGTAAATCATATAACAAGAAATGAAATGTAAAATACAAGTAGCATAATAAAAATCGAAGCAGTGAATATAAATAGCAAATACAAGTGATATAATAAGTAAAATGAATCCGAATGATATTCGCGAAGTATGGGAAGCATATAAGAGTATGCTATGTAATATATGTAATATTGCTTTCATTTTATCCTTTCCTCAAAATTTTGACTATTAATCCCTTATTCTGTAAAAAGTCAATCATTGCTGTTCAGTTGATTTTGTCAACTTATTTTAAGACAGTACAAGATATTATACAAGGCACTAAGGACAAGCTTAAAAAATTGTTGCTGATATGAAGAGATAAGGAAATCCTAACGCTGCTGCAACGGAGGTGGCAGTAAAAAGTTTGGCTAGTGAAACACTTGATAAGATAATAGAAGGAGCAAAGACTGCAAGTGATGCTATTGGTATTATGGGTGATGGCCTACTTGGTAATATAGCTGCTGGTGGTGCTGGTAATGCTGCTGGAGCTGCTGGGATTGATATTGATAGTCTAGTAAAAGGAATTAAATCCAATTGTAGATGTAGTGCTTGAAGATGAAGGTAAACATGATGCTGGTACCGATAAAAAAGCCGATGGCCTTACCGTAAGAGCTGCTGTTGCTGCTGATGGTGAAACAGGAAAGTTATTCGCTAATGCTGCTGGCGATCAAGCCAATTCCAAAAAAGTTGCATTTGATGCACCAAAGGCTGTTGGAGCTGTAACTGGTGTTGACATATTACAAGCTATTGCTAAATCTGGTACAGTTGAAGCTGAAAAACATTGAAGAAGCAAAAGACTCTGCAAGTATTGCTGTTGCTAAGAAGGAAGATGATAAAAAAGAGATAAATATGCAGATTGAAGGATGTAGTTATTGCTGCGGGAATAACATTGAGAGCCATGGCTAAGGATGGTAAATTTGCTGTTAAGAGTAATGAAGAGAAATCTGCTAATACAGTAAATGGTGTTGCCGCTAATGCTGTTGGTAAGACATTAAGTATTCTTATTATTGCTATTAGGAATACTATTGATACTGGTTAAAAACAATTAATGAGGCTTATTGTTGAAGTTACACAAAAGAAGATAAGTCCGCAGATTCTACTACACCTACAGAGACGCAACAGCTAGTGGACAAAAACAATAAAGTATTATCAAAGAAACATACATAACTAAGCAAAATCATTTTAGGCAAATTCTTCTTTCTGTATTTAAGAGAGTAGTTTTCCTTTTATCTATATCTTGTCCCCTGAGAAATAAGGAGGCACGTAATAATGAAAAGAATTACTTTAAGTGTGTTATTGATGAATTTATTTTTATCTTGTAATAAGGAGGCTCTATAATATGAAGAATTCTTAAAAATCACAAATAAAACCTTAATAAGTATCATTATGTTGATCGTTTTTCTATTTATAGGTTGTGGTCAGCAACCAGATGCTGGGAAGACTGATCCAGTTTAAGGGAGTGCGGGAAGTTTAAGCAATTTTCTAATCGAATTAGGTAGAAGCGCTGAGAATGTTTTTATGCATTTATGGAGTTAATTTCAGGTGCCTTGGGCTTTAGCGTAGAAATAACTACAACTAGGCAACAGACAGGAGATTATTTTAACAGCCTAGGCGCGAAGCTTGAAGCAGCATCAAATGACTTGGAACAAGTAGTAGTTAAAGTAACAGCAGATGTTAATAAAAGCGGGATACAATCCATGATCCTATTAGAGTATCGGTTGATGAAGCTAAGACTACTTTAAGCGCATTAAAAACAAATGTACGTTTGTTAGGAACAATAGGTGATAATAATGTAGTAGCTTATGCAGCAAGTGGTGGTGCTGGTTCAGGCGCAGCAGTAGCTTTTAAGGCCTATGACTAAGGGTGGTAATGCAGATTTTGCTGAAGCAGTTGAATCAGCTGCTGTAAGTGCTGTCAATAAGGCATTAGGAGCACTTGATATAATAATTAGGAAAACAGTAGCAAACAATCTAAATAAGATAAGAGAGGCTGCTAAGGGGATACAATACTCAGAGACTACCGGTGAATCAACTGAAGCTAGTGCTGTTCAGCCTGCTGCTACTAAATAAATTATCTAATTAAATAATCTAAATAATAAAGTCATTTGAGGAAAACTCTTCTTTTCATAAGAATTGTTTTCCTTTTTGGTATTTTAGTAGATTAAATATTTGCACTAAAGATAAGTAAACAAGCTCTGGCTAAACCTTTAACTAAGGGGTAAATGATTGTTATGAGATTAGTTTTAATTAGTAGGTGAGCAAAATTCTTTGGAACGTAAAGGTAGGGACCAGGTTTCTTAGTTTTTGTTTCTATTGAATGATATGTTTGCTTTAGTTAATTGTTTCTTAATTATTTATTTTTTAAAGTTTAAATTGGATGTAATTGATTACAAGTTTTCGATTAAGATTGTGTTTTTGTTCTTTATTGTATAAATTCACTTAGTGAAATAGTTTTGTTGCGTTTTTAAGTAGGTCAAAGCGAGATTATTCTATGACTTTAGGAATTTATTTTTGATATTTAAAATAAAAGGTGTATATTTGCCAGTAATTATTATATCTCAATATTGAGATTCAATAATTAAATAATTTGGTATCCCAGGAGGGAGATATGAAGAGAAGTATTTTATCAGTGTGTATATTAACATTATTATGTTTGTTATCATGTGATATAAATGCCCTTGATGATTTATTAAATGAAGTAAGGGGAAATTTTTTAGATGAAAGCAAAGACAATAAAGATTCAAACCATAAACAAGAAAATCAGAAACAAAAAAAAGATGTTATAGATGGCCTTGAAGAAAAAGTAGAAATACAACAAGATATGGAAGTAAAACCTGTTAATTCGGGATTTGAGGTGTCTCAACAAGTGTATTCATACTATATCCAAGAAGAAATAGAGATAAAAGAAGAGGACCTAACCCCAAGTACTGAGTACGAAAAAGAAGCAGATAAGGCAATTAAAGAGGTAAAAAATGCTCTTAAAAACTCTGGATTTTCTTTGTTAATGGAGAGTTCATATAGCCTTAGAAATGAATATGAACAAATGAATACAGATCTTTATTATGTAACTAAAAAAATCCAGGATGAAATAGGATTATTGGGTACAGATTTTAGGAAGAATAAGGAAAAGAGACAAGATTTAAATCGATTACAAGGTTATTTGAGAGGTGAAATTTTTAATTCTGAGGGCCTTATGAATAAAATTGATATTGCAATACAAGACATAGGGTCTGCAGAATTCTTCTTTAATAAGTCCCAAGAGACTTTAAGAGAAGCTATTACTGAAAGATTAAGAAATAAACGTAGAAGTTATCGGTGGTCAAGAAGAGGAAATAGTGATTTTCTAGCTAGGGATTCGCAACGCTATGCAAGCAATGTTTTAAGTTTACTAGAATCTTTTTCTTTTAATATAGGTGAAGCAAGAGGAAGAAAGAAAGAGATAGGGGGAATCATTAATGAGGCAAAGGCTGTTTTAGGGAATCTTTCAAGATAAAGACAGAAAGATTTAATATTTTATAACATTAGTATTTCCAAGAAGAGTTCCTTTATAGGGGACTCCTTTTAATTTTATTTAAATAAGTTTCTAAAAATAATTACCTTTAAGATTTGACTGTGTATTTATTTTATGTTCCATTTTAAGGGTTTAAGTAAGGATAAGGATCGTTGTTTCAAATTATTTTTGCAAAGTTTTTGCTATAATGATTTAAATTGAATAACCAATAAATTATTTTAAAGCTTTGAGGGGTAATTGCTTTTGAATACTGATATTGAAAAATATGATTTATTAAATAAGGAATATAAGCTTTTAGATAAAGGCTTGATAAAACTTGTTGATTATATGGAGTAGCGGTGCAAGAATATTGAAGGCGGTGAGAGAGCGTTGGAAATGTGATGAGCTTATAGATTATTTAATGATAAATAAACATACAAGTTTATTTTAATAAGTAGTGTTTATATTTTATGTTAACGCATCATATTTTGTAAAGACTTATAGATAAAAGAGAGTAGTAAATAATAAAGGTCATTTAAAGTAAAGATTTTCTTGTGATTTAAAAGGTCATACAGGGAATATGTTTTCTTGGTTATATATGTATATAAAATTATACTAATTGATATTAATCTATTTTTGATCATTTTAGCAATTATCTAGGGGGTATGGTTGTTTGCACTGAAATCATGATGGAACAATATCAAGACAAAAAGAATGGTTTTAAATAAATAATTATAGTAGTGTAAAAATGAGTGCTATGTCTTTTTAATAGAGAATAAAAAAATAAGAAATTTTAATTAAAATAATTTGTATTTTAGATAATATGATATTATATTATTATAATAATGATTATTAATTTAATAATATGATGTCCCAGGAGGGAGATATGAAGAGAAGTATTTTATCAATATGCGTGTTAGCATTATTATGTTTGTTATCATGTGATATAAATGCCCTTAATGAATTGCTAGACAAATCAAGAGAAAAGTTTTTAGAAGAAAACAAAAAGGTAGAAGATTTAAAATCTATAGAAGGAAATCAAGAGATTAAAGAAGAGCAAGTAGATATTGTTGTAAGGATTGAAGAGGGTGTAAAAATAAATAAAAACTTACAACGAGAAGGTATTGAGCTAAGTCTTAAAGAGGGAAGACCCGAAGAGGTAGCAGAGCAACAGTTTGTATCGCAATCTAATGCCTTAACTAAGGAGCAAGAGAATGAGCTTGTTAGTTACGATGATGAGGCTAATGAAATTAAGAGCAAAGTTGATACTTTGTTAGTAAGTCTTGATAAAATATATGGAGAGTTAAATACATCATTGTCAGAGCTTGATAATATGGAAACTGATATTGTAAATGCAAAATTTGCTTTTGATAAGGTGAGAACTTCTGGAAGTGGTATTGAGCAAAATGTGAAGATAAATTTACATCAAGCAATTGATAAAGTTAAGAGTAGTAAAAATATTGCAATGGTACGGTGTAAGGAACAACTTAATACATTGAGACTTTCAAAATCTAGTGCTGATAGTGCAAATAGTTCTATTGAGTCTGTTTTAAGGCACTCAGCGCAGATAAGGTTAAATGGTTATTATGATGTATATCTTTTGGCACATTATATGTTGGGTGCAAAAACTAGCTTGAATGATGCAGAAAATATGTTTAAAAAAGTAGAATCAGAGGCAGGTAAACTTAGGAATGCAATGAAACAGGTGGAGGAAGATTTTGCCGATTTAAAGAGAGCACATCAAGCATTAGGTTTGGAAAAAAGTAATATATCATATTTACGGTCAAACAATATGTAATTAATAATTTTATTACTTTTTAGAGTATGATGTTTAAGTTAAATAGGGCTTAAATAATATTGAGCCCTATTTTTGTTTATGTCTTAAATCCAAAAGGCAATTTTAGTCAATAAAAAATATTATACTAATAACAATTTAATTA
>NZ_CP073147.1 GCF_023035675.1 Borrelia hermsii DAH
TATAATTTGTTATTAGTATGAGATTCTTTGAATTATAATATTGACTAAAGTTGCTATGAAAATGTACAAAGTTGATACCAAAATGAACAAAGTTGCCACGAAAATGAACAAAGTTGATTTTTTTCATTTCTTATTTTTATGAGTTGACGCCAAAATGGACAAAGTTGCTATGAAAATGCACCATAGTTGTCACGAAAATATACCAAAGTTGACATTTTTATAAATAGATATATATTTCTATACAATGATTAGTATAAAAAATATTTTTAATAAAATCAAATCTAAAAAATTTATTACCAAAATATCTACTACCGATTCACTTGAAATAAATCCTAAAGAAATTACTTCTTTCTCTAAAAAATTATTTCTTACTATCAAATAGTACAGAACTTAAATCAATTGGCATTATACTCTCTTCCGGTATACCTCTGTCCACTCTAAATAACAAAAATTTTACTATCACTAACCTTACAGATAATAGTATTTCTTATGCTTTATCTTCTGGTTTACAAATTAAAAAGCATACTTTGCTTAACCCAAAACTAATTACAAACGCCATTTATTCTCTAAAAAAGCTTAATTCTACTATCCTTGCTTGGAAAATTAATCGTATTCTTAAAAAACTATTCCTAGCAAACATCACCTCTAAACATCTAGAATCCATTTACTATGCTATTCTTAATTCCTCCCATAGAAAAAATGCTTTTTGCTTTTATAACCACTCCTCTTCACAAAATCTAAAACATAAGCATATCAAACTTGTAAACAAAACTACTCCTCTAAATAGCTATAAAAACTTAAAGTTTATTAATTCTTTTCAATCATTACGCATACATACTTCTAATTTGCTATTCTATAAAAATAGCAATAATAAATTGTACTCTAATATTGCTACCCTAATTGAATCCTTTTTCCTTGATAATAAATCAAGTAAAAACTTACATACACTCAAATCTTATATTAATCTACACCTCAAACAACTTGGTATTAATTATAAATTAACTAATAGGATTCAAAAACAACTATTCTCTCATATCCTTTTGCAATAAAACAATGTATAATACTTATAAGGAGATTTTATGGGACTTCCTCAACCGATAGTTACTCAACAAATGGTTATCGCTGAACTTGTTAAAGCTGGTATTGATAGAGATATTGCTACTGATTTGTCTTACAGATATTATCGTAATGAGCTTACTTATAAAGATATTGAGTATTTAGAGACTACTTTTAACCTTAAGCTTGAAAAGGTTGAAGCAAGCCTAAAATCTGACATTAAAGACCTTGATAACAAGATTGATACTGTTGAGAATAATCTTAACATAAAGATTGATAACGTTAGAAATGAATTAAAATCTGACATTAAAGACCTTGATAACAAGATTGATACTGTTGAGAATAATCTTAACATAAAGATTGACAACGTTAGAAATGAATTAAAATCTGACATTAAAGACCTTGATAACAAGATTGATACTGTTGAGAATAATCTTAACATAAAGATTGATAACGCTAGAAATGAATTAAAATCTGACATTAAAGACTTTGATAACAAGATTGATACTGTTGAGAATAATCTTAACATCAAGATTGATAACGTTAGAAATGAATTAAAATCTGACATTAAAGACCTTGATAACAAGATTGATAACGTTAGAAATGAATTAAAATCTGATATTAAAGACCTTGATAATAAAATAGACAACATTAGAAATGAGTTAAAATCTGATATTAAAGACCTTGATAATAAAATTGATGTTAACAAAATGGAACTTAAGAGCACATTAAGACTTCATAATTGGATGTTTGGCACTATTATCACACTTAATATAGGAATATTATTAACATTAATTTCAATTATTTATTCAGTTTTGGGCAAGTAAATGTGAACTACTAATTCTATGGTCTTTGACTACATAATCAGTAATTCACACAAGCCAGAATGGTATATAACCCTAAGGACTTGCTGGCTTAGTCCTTTTAGCAGTTCTTAACTTGCTTACCTTGTAATTTGCCTTCAGAAGCTTCTTCTCCCTCTAATGAACCAACATCCCCAGACCCCTTAACAACAACCTCAGGATTCTTAACAATGGCCTTTTTTTCTAAATTGCCAAGAAAAATTTCCTTATAATCTTCATTAATCCTATCCAAAATATTATTCATCAAAGAACCGCGCTTTGTTTCACAATATTAATCGAAATATCGTTATTAGCAGCATTACCAGATTCAACAATAACTTGAAAAAAATATCAACACAGCTTACATGCCCAATTGATGTACTAGCTGCTACAATTTGCGCTTCTTCAGCACCATTAAGCTTTTCGCGGCTATATAGGTAAAAGACAGTTTTAGGATCTTCCGCAACCCCAGCTATTACAGCTTATTAATGCCATAAATAAAGTCATTATTATTGCACTTATTCTTTTTCTCATTTTTTCCGTGCCTCCTTTTAACTTATGCATTAGATTCAGCATCAGAACTATCGCTAGCAAATAGTTTTCCTGATTTACAAAAAGGCAAGAAGAAGTGTTTCCCTTAAATAACTTTATATTTTTAGTTTGATGATTTATTTAGTAGTTGGTTGAGCAGTATCAGCTCCAGTAGCATCAGTTCCAGTAGTCTCAGAGTATTTTATTCCCTTTACTGCTTCTTTAATTTTACCAAGTTCAAGATTTACCGCTTTTCTAATTATTGCGTCCAGTATTCCTAATGCCTTATTTACAGCACTAAATTTACATAGCCTTTAGTGCAAAACATCTGTCGCTTAAGTCTGCATTAGTTTTAGCGGTATACCCCCCCCGGCAGCATTGACAGTAATAATAGCAGGTGCAGTACCAGAAGAGCCACCTGATGCAACATCAGCACCAGCATTTACAGTATTAATCTTTACACCAGACTTTTCGGCAACCTCAATTATTTTTTTAACTCCTTTAATAATCGTATTAACACCAACTTCTTCAGCGGCTGCTGCTCCACCAACTGTATTAGAATCACCAATAGGAATGCTACCACCTTCTTTAGCTACCCTAAAGCCTAGTTTGCTTACAGAATCAATTGATTTTGTAGCACCTTGAATCACAGATCTAACTCCTGTAGTATCGGCATGTGGCACTTGAGATTGGGGTTGGCCCTCAAAGAAGGGACAGAAAGCTGATGCGGTTAAATCAGTTGGAGCCAGTAACAGATGCTAGCATATTACAAGCTATGATTAAAGATAATGGCGATGTGCTGCTAAATTAGCTAAGAATAATGATGTCAATGTTGGGCCTGCCCCCAAAGCAGATGCTATAACGTTAAGAGCTATGGGACTATAATAGTGGTAAGTTTGCTAATTACTAGTGATGCTGATGCTCAAGGAGTTGTTCTACTGCGGTTAAAGGAGCAGTAGTAAGCGCAGTTATTAAAGCACTAGATTACACTGACTATTGCAATTGACACAGTACTTAAAACAGTGAAAGAAGCTATAAAATTAATCCTAATGATACACTCCTATAAGTCCTGTTCAGAGCCCCCTTAAAAGCTACTGCTAGTAACTAATAAGTAATACTACCAAAATAAAAGTCATTTAAGGAACACTATTTGCTAATGATAGTTCTGGTGCTGAATCTAATGCATAAGTTAAAAGGAGGCACGTAAAAAAATGAGAAAAAGAATAAGTGCAATAATAATGACTTTATTTATGGTATTAGTAAGCTGTAATAGCGGTGGGGTTGCGGAAGATCCTCAGAGTAAATTTTTAAAGTCAGTAATAGACTTAGGAAATGATTTTTTAAATGTGTTTACATCATTTGGGGATATGGTTGCTGGTGCATTAGGTTTTAACACCAATACTAAAAGCCTGATATTGAAGCTTATTTTAGACAGTACAAGGTACTATACAAGGCACTAAGGACAAGCTTAATAAAATTGTCGCTGACATGAAAAGTGAAGGAAATCCTAATGCTTCTGCAACTGAGACTGCGGTAAAAACACTAATTGATAATACTCTTGATAAGATAATAGAAGGTGCTAAGACCGTTAGTGATGCTATTGGAGATGCTAGTGACCCAATTGGTAATGTAGGTGCTACTAATGTTGCAGGTGCTTCTGGAACTGATATTGATAGTCTAGTAAAAGGAATTAAGTCAATTATAGACGTGGTACTTGGAAAAGAAGGAAGCGCTGAGGCAGGTACCGATAAAAAAGCCGACGGTCTTACCTCAAGAACTAATAATGGAAGTGGTGAAGCAGGAAAACTATTTGATGCTGCTAATGCTGGAGATGCTGATAATGCAAAAAAAGCAGCGTCCGATGCGTCTAAAGCAGTTGGAGCAATAACTGGTGCTGATATCTTAAAAGCAATGGTTAAGGATGGTAGTGAGGCTGCTACTAATGCTGCTAAAGCTAATGCAAAAGATGGGACTATAGCAGGAGCTATAACTTTAAGAGCAATGGCTAAGGGTGGTAAGTTCGCTGGTCCTAGTGCTGATGCTGTTGAGTATGCTCCCGAAGTTAAAGGAGCAGCAGTAAGTGCAGTTACTAAGGCATTAGATACATTAACTATTGCAATAAGAAAAAAAATTGATGCAGGGCTTAAAACAGTTAAAGAAGCTATGAAAATTAATGCGAATGATACTCCTATAAGTCCTGATCAGAACGCCCCTAAAGCTACTACTACTAACTAATAAGGATAAATACTAAAAATATAAAGCTATTTAAGGAAAATTATTAGCTAACGATAGTTCTGATGATAATGCTAATGCATAAGTTAAAAGGAGGCACGTAAAAAAATGAGAAAAAGAATAAGTGCAATAATAATGACTTTATTTATGGTATTAGCAAGCTGTAGTAATCAACTTGAGGCTGAGAAACTAGCAGCAGAAAGTAAGAATACATTTTTTGATTCATTAGTAAAGATAGGGCAAGGATTCCAAGATATATTTGGAATTTTTGGAAATGCAATAGGTGATGCATTAGGATTTAATGCTGTTAAATCCGATGATAAGAGAAGCAAAGTGGGAGAACACTTTGAAGGTGTAGGAAAGGGACTTAAAGACACTAAGATTAAGTTAGATGGGTCGTTAAAAGAAGTAACTGCAGCGCCACATGCTGATACTACAGGGGTTAAAGCTGTTATTAATAATGCTGGTGCAGTGCTTACAAAGCTAATTGATTCTGTGGCTAAACTAGCTGGGGCAACTAAATCCGAAGCTCCCATAGGCGATGCTGGTACTGCTCAAGCTGCTGCTGCAACACCTGCTGATATTGCTGATGTTAATACCGTTATTGAAGGAGTAAAAAAAATAATTGAAGTTGCCGAAAAGTCCGGTGTAAAGATTGAAAAAGGAACTGCGGGTGCTCAAGTAGCTAATGCTAATGGACCTAAAGTACTGACTAATAATGCTCAAGCTGATGCTAATTCTGGTCCTGCACTAGCTGCTGAGGTAGATAAAGCTGATCCATGGGCAATGATTGATAAGATTAAAAATGCTAAAGCTGTTACTGCATCTGCTGCACCTGCGGCTAATGATGACGCTGGACAACTAGCGACTGGTAGTGCTAATGCTGCTAATAATGGCACCGCAGCTACTAATGCGGACTTAGCAGCAGCTGTTGCACTAAAGGCTATAACTAAAGGTGGGAAGTTTACTCAACCTGCTGCAAATGAAGATGGTGCAGTTAAGGTAGCAGCAGCAAGTGCTGTAAATAAGGTATTAGGAATACTGGACGCAATAATTAGAAAAGCAGTAAATCTAGAACTTGGTAAAATTAAAGAAGCAGTAAAGGGAATAAAATATTCTGAGATTACTGGTGAAGCTACTGAATCTGGGGATGATCAACCAATTACTAATAAATCATCAAACTAAAAATATAAAGTCATTGTAAGGGAAACGCTTCTCTTGTTTTCTATGAAGCGGGAAAACTATTTGCTTGCTTATAATCTTGGCACTGAAGCTAATAGATAGGTTAAAAGGAGGCACGTAAAAAAATGAGAAAAAGAATAAGTGCAATAATAATGACTTTATTTATGGTATTAGCAAGCTGTAGTAATCAACTTGAGGCTGAGAAACTAGCAGCAGAAAGTAAGAATACATTTTTTGATTCATTAGTAAAGATAGGGCAAGGATTCCAAGATATATTTGGAATTTTTGGAAATGCAATAGGTGATGCATTAGGATTTAATGCTGTTAAATCCGATGATAAGAGAAGCAAAGTGGGAGAACACTTTGAAGGTGTAGGAAAGGGACTTAAAGACACTAAGATTAAGTTAGATGAGTTGTTAAAAGAAGTAACTGCAGCGCCACATGCTGATACTACAGAGGTTAAATCTGTTATTAATAGTGCTAGTGCAGTACTTACAAAACTAATTGATTCTGTAACTAAGCTAGCTGGGGCGGTTGGCAATACTGATATTGCTGATGGTATTGGTGCAGCAGCCGCTGTTGGTGGTAGTGCTGTTGCTGCTAATAAAGATAGCGTTAATACGGTTATTGAAGGGGTTAAAGAAATAATTGATATTGCTGAAAATTCTGGTGTAAAAATTAATACTGGAAATGCTGGGGCTCAAGTGGCTGGTGGCAGTGCTACTGCTGGCGCAGCACTTGTTGGTAAAGCCAATGCCGCAGCACCTGATGCTAATTCTGGTCCTGCACTAGCTGCTGAGGTAGATAAAGCTGATCCATGGGCAATGATTAATAAGATTAAAAATTCTCAGACCACAGCTGGTGCTAATACTGCTGATAATGCCAATAATGATGCAGGAACATTGGCTACTAAATTACCTGCTGCTGGTGGTGATAATCATAATGGTGCGATCACTAATGCGGACTTAGCAGCAGCTGTTGCTCTTAAGGCAATTACCAAAGGTGGGAAATTTACTAATGCTGCAAATGAAGCTGGTGCAGTTAAGGCAGCAGCAGCAAGTGCAGTAAATAAGGTATTAGGAATACTGGACGTAATAATTAGAAAAGCAGTAAATCTAGAACTTGATAAAATTAAAGAAGCAGTAAAGGGAATAAAATACTCTGAGGCTACTGGTGAAGCTACTGAATCTGATACTGCTCAACCAATTACTAATAAATCATCAAACTAAAAATATAAAGTTATTTAAGGGAAGCGCTTCTCTTGTTTTCTATAAAGCAGAAAACTAATTTAAGAAAATACAAGATGCCGTTACATCTACTAAAACATCCCTTGAGAAAAGGGTATCAGACATGAAGAGTGAAGGAAATCCTAATGCTTCTGCAACTGAGACTGCGGTAAAAACACTAATTGATAATACTCTTGATAAGATAATAGAAGGTGCTAAGATTGCAAGTGATGCTAGTGACCCAATTGGTAATGTTGTTGCTGATGGTGCTGGTAATGCTGTCCGGGGTTAAAGACAATGATATTGATAAACCAATAAATGAAATTAATTCAATTGTAGATGTAATACTTAAAGAAGGAAATGCTGATGCTGGCAATGATAAAAGGCCGAAGATGGTTCACCCCCCCAAAAGGTGCTGCTACTAATGGCAAGACAGGAAAATTATTTATAACTACTACGCTGATACTGCTGCTAATGCCAAGAAATCAGCAGCCAACGCATCAAAGGCTTGTTGAAGCAGTAACCGATGCTGATATATTACGAGACATGGTTAAAGATGGGGTAATGCTGCTAAATTGGCGAAAGAAACAACTGGGAATGCTTCTGTAGCTTCCAAAGATGGAACTATAGCAGGAGGTATGGCTTTAAGGGCTATGTCTAAGAATGGTAACTTTGCTAATGGTAATGATGCTGCTAGTGCTGATGTTACTGCTGCGGTTAAAGGAACGGCAATAAGTGTGGTTACTAAGGCACTAGATACACTAAATATTGCAATAAGAAAAACAATTGACTCAGGACTTAAAACAGTTAAAGAAACTATGGAAATTAATCTTCATGATATTCCTATAAGCCCTGAACAGAACACCCTAAAGCTACTACTAATAACTAGTTAAGGATAAATACTAAAAATACAAAGTCATTTAAGGGAAATGCTTCTTTTATTCTCTGTAAAGCGGGGAACTATTTGCTAGCGATTAGTTTTGATGCAGAAGGCAATGCATAGGTTAGGGGAGGTACGTAAGTGAAAAAAGATTAAGTACAATAATATGACTTTATTTTTGGTATTAGTAAGCTGTAATAGCAGTCCTGTAGCAGAGAATCCTCAGAGTAGATTTTTAAAGTCAATAGGTAAGTGATTTAAATCTTGAAAGTCTTATAAATCAAGTTGATAGTGAACTGAGCGAGTTGGAATCTGCAAAATTCTTGTTTGATAAAGCACAGGAAACTTTAAAAGAAGCTATTACTGAAAGATTAAAAAATGTATTACTTTATTCTTTCGGAAAAGCAAACGATCGTTTATTAGTACAATTATCTCGAAAGGCAAGCAGTAGCGCAGCAAATTTTTTAAGCCAATTAGAATATTCTTCTGCGAAGCTAACTAAAACAAGGGGAGATAAAGAAAGGAAGAGATAGAAAAATTTATTAAAGAGGCTAAATCTGCTCTATCGAATCTTGAAAGATAAAAAAACATGTAAAGGTATTAAGCATCCCCCAACATTAGTATTTGAAAGAGAGCTCCCTTGTTAAAGGGAGCTCTCTTAAATTTTATTTAAATTTAAATAAGTTTTTGAAAATAATTACATTTATTTGACCTTAGTAAAATGCTATTTAGATTATGTTTGCTTTTTAAGGATGCTATACAGGATTTCTAGTTGATATTTATAGGTAGACTTGTAAGAAATATCCATTGCTTTGAGTCGTAGATTGAATGTGGGCTTTGAGCTTATGAAGTACATAATTATGTTTAGAGCTTGTATTGCTAGAGAAGAATTCTTCTATTACAGAGGCAATAATATTTTGAAACGGGATTTAGAATTTTTATAGCAATCTAAATTGTTTTTATTAAGCCTAACAATGTCGAATTTCAATTTTTCTCTATGTTTTGAAGCATAGGTTCATTAGATAATGCTATGTGATTATATTTACAGTTAAATGCTGTATTACTGTTAAATAGTATAGCATTGTCGCCTATAAGCTTTTTCCTTTCATTAAAAATTAAGGCATAAATATTTTCAAATCTTTAGTTCTGATGCTGAATCTAATGCATAAGTTAAAAGGAGACACGTAAAAAAAATGAGAAAAAGAATAAGTGCAATAATTAATAAGTTAAATATAAGTATAATGATTATGCCAGTTGTTCTAATGATAGGATGTGAACAACAACCAGAAGCAGGTAAGCCCGGAGCATCAGGAGGAGTAAATGGAAATTTAGGCAATTCACTAATGGAGTTAGGTAGGAGTGCGGAGAATGCTTTTTACGCATTTATAGAGTTAGTATCAAATGTGTTGGGATTTACTGCAAAATCAGATACAGCTAAGCAAGAAGTAGGAGGTTATTTTAACAGCCTAGATGCGAAGCTTGGAGAGGCGTCAAATGATTTGGAACAAGTAGCGATAAAAGCAGAATTAGGTGTTGATAAAAGCGATTCATCAAAAAATCCAATTAGAGAAGCGGTTAATGAAGCTAAGGGGGTTTTACAAATATTGAAGGGCCATTTAGAGTCCTTAAAAGAAGTAGGTGATGACAAGGTAGTAGGTGATGCAGCAACTAATACTCAAGGAACAACAGTACATGAGGACTCACTAAAGAAAGCTCTTAATGCATTGCAAGAAATAGTAAAAGCAGCAACAAGTGTAGGTGTTAAGGTATTAGAAGCAAGAGCTACAACATTAACAGTAAATGGAGTAGACAATAAGGATGGGGCTAAGGCATTAGCTACAAGTGGTGGTAATCCAGCAGCAACAGATGCAGGTAAAGCAGCAATAATATTGACAGCAGTAAGTGGAAAGGAAATTTTAAAATCAATAATTGAATCAAAAGAAAGTGATGCAGCACTATCAGCTAATGCAAAGGAAGATGCAAGTGCGGTTTCTTTTGCAAAAGGAGGTTCAGATGCTCACTTAGCAGGTGCAAATACCCCAAAAGCAGCAGTAGCAGGGGGAATAGCACTACGTTCATTGGTTAAGGCAGGTAGCTAGCATCAGGAGCAGCAGATGGTGCGCAAGGAGGGAAAGAAGAAGTACAAAGAGTAGGAATAGCTGCAACAAATAAGTTATTAGTAGCAATAGAGGATGTAATTAAGAAGACGGTAAAGAATGTTCTTGGAACAGCAAAAGAAAAAATAGATAAAGCAAGAGGTCCGCAAGCACCAATTTCAGAACCAAGTAAGAAGGCAGATTAATAAGATAAATAGTAAATTGAGATTATTGAGGAATAAAAGCAGAAGGCAATCTTAGAGAGATGGATCTAGGTTGCCTTCTACTTTGTTTTAAGGAAAATAAGAAGTTAAATATAATAGTGGAAAAGAATAAGTGCAATAATAATGACTTTATTTATGGTATTTATATCATGTAATAATGGAGGGCCAGAGCTTAAAAGTGACGAAGTAGCTAAGTCTGATGGAACAGTACTTGATTTAGCAAAAATAAGTGCAAAGATAAAAGAGGCTAGTGCTTTTGCAGAAAGCGTTAAAGAAGTAGAGACTCTAGTTAAGTCAATAGATGAGCTTGCTAAAGCTATTGGAAAGAAAATTAAAGACTCTGCTACTGAGCTTGATAATCAGGCAAATAAGAATGCATCAATACTTGCAGGAGCATTTAATGTTGTGTTGCATGTGAAGACTAAATTGGCACAATTGGAGAAAAAGGAAGGGATCTCTGAGAATCTGAAAGTAAAAGTTACTGCTGCAACAGCTGCAAATACATCATTTTTAAATAAATTGAAAGAGAAGAATGCTGACCTTGGTAAAGATGGTGTTACTGATGAAGATGCAAAAAAGGCTATAGATAGAATTGGAAAAAAGGACGGTGATAAAGGAGTTGCTGAACTTATTAAATTAAACACAGCAATAGATGAGTTGTTAAAGGCGGCTGGGGGTGAAGTAGAGGCTGCAATTAAAGAGCTTACAGCTCCTGTTAAGGTAGAAAAACCTTCTCAAAATAACTAACTAGGGAATAAATAATTTAAGTAGTTATTATAAGGTAAGTTAATTAAGCAAAAGGCAAACTACACTTCTGCATCAAAAACAAGAAAAGCTTTTCCCTTACAATGACTTTATATTTACCATTAACTAGTTACTAGTAGTAGCTTTAGGGATATTCTGCTCAGGAGTTATAGGAGTATCATTAGCATTAATTTTCATAGCTTCTTTAACTGTTTTAAGGCCTGCGTCAATTGTTTTTCTTATTGCAATAGTTAATGTATCTAGTGCTTTAGTTACTGCACTTACTGTTGCTCCTTTAACTGCAGTAACAACATCAGCATTAACAGCATCCTTATCATTAGCAAATTTACCACCCTTTGCCATTGCTCTGAGTGCAATTCCTCCTGCTATAACCGCATCTTTAACATCAACAGCAACACCAGTCACCTGAACGGTAGCACTATTCTTAGCTAATTTAGCAGCATCACCACCATCTTTAGAAATAGCTTGTAATATATCAGCACCTGTTACTGCCCCTACTGCTTTTGCTGCATCAGCACCTGCTTTCTTTGCATTATCTGCAGAATCAATAGCACCATTATTACCAGTATTACCAAATAACTTTCCTGCATCACCAGCATTAGCACCTCTTGCTCCAAGAGCATCGGCCTTTTTACCATCTCCAGCCTCAGCATTCCCTTCTTTAAGTACTACTTCTACAATTGCCTTAATTCCATTTATTAGATTATCAACACCATCCCCAATAGCACCTGTACCCGCACCAGCACCACCAGCAGCAACATTACCAATTGGGTCACCAGCATCACCAATAGCCTCACTTGCAGTCTCAGCACCTTCTATTATCTTATCAAGAGTATTATCAATTAGTGTTTTTACCGCAGTCTCAGTTGCAGAAGCATTAGGATTTCCTTCACTCTTCATGTCAGTAACAATTTTATTAAGCTTGTCCTTAGTGCCTTGTATAGTATCTTGGATTGTTTTAAAATAAGCTCCAACATCAGACTTTTTTGTCTCTGTACTAAAACCTAATACCTTGGAAACTATATCTCCAAATGATGTAAACACATTTAAAAAATCATTACCTAGGTCTATTACTAACTCTAAAAATTTACTCTGAGGGTCTTCCGCAACCCCACCGCTATTACAGCTTACTAATACCATAAATAAAGTCAAGAGATAGAAAACTATACCCTTAGTTTTCTATCTCTTGACTTTATTTTTTCTGGCTCTTGCCTTTTGCTTAATTAACTTATCTTATAAAACTACTTAAATTATTTATTCCCTTAGCTAAGACTTGGCGGAAGCTGCTAGCTTAGCAGGAGCTGTAAGCTCAGTAATTGCAGCCTCTACTTCACCCTCAGCTGCCTTTAACAAGGTATCAACTGCTGTGTTTAAAGCAAAAAGTTCTTTTCCTCCTTTATCTCCAGAATTATCGTTTTTACCTATAGCCTTAGGAGCATCAGCATCTTTACCAAGGTCAGCATTACTTTGTTTCAATTTATCTAAGAATGCTTTACTTGCCTTTTTAACATCCTCAAATTTTACCTTAAGTGATTCACTTGATTTAGCCTCCAATGCTGTCAATTTAGTGTCCATCTCCGTTATTATTTGATATACTCCTGCGACCAAAGAACTATTTTTATCTGCTTCATTATTATCAGTAAGCCCATTTGCGTCAACTTTCTTTTTAATAACCTTTGCTAACTCATCAATTGACTTAACTAAAGTCTCTACTTCTTTAACACTTGCTGAAAAAGCACTAGCCTCTTTTATCTTTGCACTTACCTTTGCTAAATCAAGTACTGTTCCGTCAGACTTAGCTACTTCGTCACTTTTAAGCTCTGGCCCTCCATTATTACAGCTTACTAATACCATAAATAAAGTTTAACATTTCACTTAACATATTCTTCTTCATTATTTTGTGCCTTCCTATATTATAAAAAATAAAAACCACAATGACTTTTTGGCATTGAAATAAAATAAAACTTATTATTATACGGGTTTTTATGCTTTTGGTTTACTTATACAAATTCAACTTACTTTTAAAGTATTTGATTATTTGATTACAATAAAAACATACTCTTAATATCATACTTACAATTATTTATATTCAATCTTTACTCATGTAAACAATTTTATATACAAAGAAACATTCCCTAAATAACATCAGAAGCTAAGAGCATTACGCTCCTAGCTTCCTATTCCTTTTTGACTTTATTTTTCCCTGCTCTTACAGCTTACTTAATTAACTTACCTTATAATAACTACTTAAATTATTTATTCCCTAATTAGTTATTTTGAGAAGGTTTTTCTGCTTTAACAGGAGCTGTAAGCTCTTTAATTGCAGCTTCTACCGCCTCATTAGCAGCTTTTAATAACTCATCTATTGCTGTGTTTAGGGCAATAAGCTCAGTCTTACCTTTACCTCCAGTATTATCGTTTTTATCTATGGCATTTTTTGCATGAGCATCTGTAGCGTCTTTTTTACAAAGATCATCATCCCCTTTCACTTTGCTTAAGAATGCTGTACCTTTACTCTTAGAATCATTAATTTTTGTCTTAATATCTTCAGAAATTCCATTTACTTTTAATAACCCGTCCAATTTAGTACCTACATCCGTTACTATACCATATACCCCTGCAATTAATCCCCCATTATTATTATTAGCATCAGCTGCAAGAACACCTGTATCTTTCGTAAGCTTCTGTCCAATGGTTTTAGCAAGCTCATCAATTGACTTAACTAAAGTCTCTATTTCTTTTACACTTGCTGCAAACTCAACCGCGTCTTTTATTTTTTTACTTATTTTTGCTAAATCAAGTACTGTTCCGTCAGACTTAGCTACTTCGTCGCTTTTAAGCTCTGGACCTCCATTATTACATGACATAAACACCATAAATAAAGTCATTATTATTGCACTTATTCTTTTTCTCATTTTTTTACGTGCCTCCTTATTACTCTTCTATATAGGCAAAGGGACTAGATAGCCAAAAAAGCTTTTTTAAACTACTAAAATGCAAAAAATAATAATTTTTATAAAACCAATGAAGACTCACAAAAATCTATACATCAAGAAAAAAACTGCTATATATTGTTTAAATCATAAAGATAAGGGGATTACATGAGCAAACTTATAAGGTTCATGCTCTTCGTAGCAGTATTATTGTATTGTTGCAAAGGATATAAAGTAAGAATAGCACCTACTGAAGATCAATCACATAGTAGCTCTAAAAGAGCTATGAATAATTTACATAAAGAAACTGATGAGATAAAAGAAAAGGCTATTACTCTAACTGATGATGAGAGAAAGAAATTTAACTCTTTAAAGCATGCACTTGAGAAGGTCGTTGAAAAGCTACAAAATCAAATTCAAGGATGTCAAAATGATAAGAGTAAATGCACAAGCTTTCTTACTTGGCTTTCAAAGGACATACCAAAACAAAAAGAATTAGCCAATGCTTTTACCGATGTTTATAACTTCTTAGAAAAGAAAAGACAAGAAAAAGCAAGTGATAAAGATTTTGACACCTATATAAGTGACGCTATTGATTGTCAAGCGGGCAACAATGATGGTAAATACGGCAATGGTACTAACGAGATAGAACAGTTCTTCAGGGGCATTTTAAACGACATACCCAACAAGCCAACTAATAAGGAAATGTTTGAATGTCTTAAAGATGGTCTTACGAGCGACAATAGTCATTGGGGTGGACTTAAAAATTGGGAATAAAATAAATTATTAATATTAAGATAAGGAAATTTGATATGAAAGTTATTAATTTTGTCTTAATAATTTTATTACTAATAATTAGTAATTGCGGTCAATATAACAATAAGGATAAAGGGATTAAAAGTAGATCTAAAAGAGACGACTTAAGGGAACAAGCACAAGAAGTACAAAAAACACCTGAGGAATCGTTAAGAGAAAAGTTAAATGATATTGAAAAATTAAATTTAAACTTCTTAAAAGAGGCTTTGGATGATGGGAGTAAATTCAATCAGTTTGTGCTTTTAAATCAATCTAAGATTAAAGATGCGCTTGAACATATAAAGAATGAACTTTCAAAGTGTAGTGGTAATGATCAAGGCAAAAACACTTTTAAAGAAGTAATAAAGGGATATTTTAACACAATGAACAACAATACACTAAATGGTTTTAAAGCCGGGGCAATAAGCACTTGTGGATCGGCGGGTGGGTAAATGCACCTGAGCATAATTCAAGTAAAAAAGCAAATTTAAAAAAGGATATTTAAGACCTAAAAATTTAAGAGAGGGTACAACACAACATCTAGACAAAATCCCTACAAAAGAATTAAATTTTGAAGAACAATACGTATCACTGCAAATTACAAAGCTATTAAAAGAGAACACTTAATTAATGATAATTCCGTATTAATTTCTAAATTAAGCTCACTAAGCTGGTCTGCGGTTTCAACTAAAATGTATCCAACATCATTGACTGTATAAATCAAGTTAAATAATGTTGCCTTAAGCTCTATCTTTAAAGCCTCTAAATCTTCGCTAAACTTAGATGAGAAACCACATTACAAAAAAGTTTTCATCTTAAGCACATCTTCTGCTATATTTTTATATAATTCTTAAAAAAGATAGAATACCTGTATAAATCTCTTGCATTAATCTTGAAATTTAATCCCATCGCTACCTTTACCTTGCAGAAACTAAATATCATGCAACAATCAGCAAGGTCTAATTGTCTTTAACAAAAAAACAATTGATTAAAAGAGGCATTAAGATGAAGGGTTACCTAACTGAAAGTTGCTTACTTAACATTGATATTAATGCTAAAAATATCCCTATATTAAGTACAATAGGAGTACCAAACATCCAATTATATAGTCTTAACGTACTCTTAAGTTCCATTTTGTTAATGTCTATCTTATTATCAAGGTCTTTAATATCAAATTTTAACTCATTTCTAACAGTGTCTATTTTATTGCCAAGTTCATTAATGTAAGCTTTTAAGCCGCGTTCTAACATTTCAAGTTTTATATCAAAGTTTTCTCTTAAATGCTCAATATCCTTATGAGTAAGCTCATTACGGCAATACCTATAAAAAAGGTCAGCAGCAATGTCTCTATTTATCCCAGCTTTAACAAGCTCACTTAAAACCATTTGTTGTGTAATTACTGGTTGTTCACATCTCATAAGAATCTCCTTATGTAATTATAATATAATATTTTACATGTTATAAAAACTTTATCTTGGGAAAATGTGCCTTAAGAAAAGGTATATTTAAAGTTACGAATAAATACGATGCATATTTGTTCTAAATGTAAAAAAATGTCTTAATAAAACTACCCTGTCCAGATACATTATCCCTAACTTCAACATAAAGTATATTCAAATTAAGTTTAGTAAGTATGGTTTTAATTATGGATTATATATTGGATGGTACTCGTAAAGCTTTTCCTAGCTTAAGTGATAAAGTCTATCAATAAACTCAAACCAATATCAAAGTAATGTTCTGGATAGTTCAGCATCAGATTTTATTTAGTCGCTAACTCCTAATTTTTTAGTCTTAACATCAGTAACACTTTCCTCCTTTAGTATCTGTCGTAAAGGTGATAGGGTCTTTTATTTTTAACTTATTGTAGCTAAATCAAGAACAGTACTAATAGGAATAATTTTTATAATAATATTTAAATTATTTATACTTTAGTTAAGACTTAGCGGGAGTTGCTGACTTAGCAGGGATTGTAAGCTCTGTAATTGCAGCTTCTACCTCACCCTCAGCTGCCTTTAACAACCCATCTATTGCTGTATTTAAAGCAATAAGCTCTTCCTTACCTTTACCTCCAGTAGCATCGCTTTTATCTATAGCATTTCTTGCATTCGCATCAGTAGCAGCTCCATCCGCAGCTCCCAAAGTAGCATGTTGATTTTTTAACTTAATTATAAATGCTTTAGCCTTAGCCTCAACATCTTTAACTTTTTCACCTAAATTTTTAAGAGATTGTGCTACTTGTAACTCTCCTGATTTTTTTTCTATAGTTGTAGCCACACTAAATACCCCTGCCATCAATGGAGTATGGTGATTACTACCATTAGCATCATCTTCCAACCCATTTGCAGCAATTTTTTTCTTAATGCCCTTAGCAATATCGTCTATTGACCTAACTAAAGCATGAACTTCTTTTACACTTGCTGCAAAAGCACTAGCCTCTTTTATCTTTTTACTTATCTTTGCTAAATCAAGTACTGTTCCGTCAGACTTAGCCACTTCGTCACTTTTAAGCTCTGGACCTC
Organism: Borrelia hermsii DAH; assembly: GCF_023035675.1. NCBI lineage: Bacteria > Pseudomonadati > Spirochaetota > Spirochaetia > Spirochaetales > Borreliaceae > Borrelia > Borrelia hermsii. The sequence goes on from NZ_CP073147.1 coordinate 17,282, forward strand.
CATTATTACATGACATAAACACCATAAATAAAGTCATTATTATTGCACTTATTCTTTTTCTCATTTTTTTACGTGCCTTCCCTATATCATAAAAAAATATAAACCCACAATGACTTTTTGGTATTGACATATGATATAACTCATTATTCTCCTGTTTTTTATCCTTCTGTTTTACTTACACACATTTAGCTTACTTTTAAAGTATTTAATTATTTGATTACAATAAAAACATACTCTTAATATCATACTTGCAATTATTTATATTCAATCTTTACTCATATAAACAATTTTATATACAAATAAACATTCCCTAAATAACATCAGAAGCTAAGAGCATTACACTCCTAGCTTCTTATTCCTTTTTGACTTTATTTTTCCCTGCTCTTACAGCTTACTTAATAACTTATCTTATAATAACTTCTTAAATTATTTATTCCCTAGTTAGTTATTTTGAGAAGGTTTTTCTACCTTAACAGGAGCTGTAAGCTCTTTAATTGCAGCTTCTACTTCACCCTCAGCTGCCTTTAACAAGGCATCAACTGCTGTGTTGAGTGCTTCAAGCTCAGTGACCCCTTTATTTTTAGTAGCATTTGTTACAAGTAAAGCTGCTTTTGCATTATCATCACTAGCCTCTTCTTTGCCAAGGTCAGTATGTTCGGTTTTTAATTTATTTGAGAATGATTCACCACTAGTTTTTGCAGCAGTAACCTTTGCCTTAAGTAAAGAAGAGAGTCCAGCCTTACCATCTAATACTGTCAATTTACTATTTATATCCAACGCAACATTATATGCCCCTGCAAGCAATGATCCATTCTTACCAGCCATAGCATCAAACTTCCCATCGGACTTAATCTTCTTTCCAATAGCACCAGCAAGCGTATCTACTGACTTAACTAAAGTATGAACTTCTTTAACACTTGCTGCAAAAGCACTAGCCTCTTTTATCTTTGCACTTATTTTTGCCAAATCAAGTACTGTTCCGTCAGACTTGGCTACTTCGTCACTTTTAAGCTCTGGACCTCCATTATTACATGACATAAACACCATAAATAAAGTCATTATTATTGCACTTATTCTTTTTCTCATTTTTTTACGTGCCTTCCCTATATCATAAAAAAATATAAACCCACAATGACTTTTTGGTATTGACATATGATATAACTCATTATTCTCCTGTTTTTTATCCTTCTGTTTTACTTACACACATTTAGCTTACTTTTAAAGTATTTAATTATTTGATTACAATAAAAACATACTCTTAATATCACACTTGCAATTATTTATATTCAATCTTTACTCATATAAACAATTTTATATACAAATAAACATTCCCTAAATAACATCAGAAGCTAAGAGCATTACGCTCCTAGCTTCCTATTCCTTTTTGACTTTATTTTTCCCTGCTCTTACAGCTTACTTAATAACTTATCTTATAATAACTACTTAAATTATTTATTCCCTAGTTAGTTATTTTGAGAAGGTTTTTCTGCTTTAACAGGAGCTGTAAGCTCTTTAATTGCAGCTTCTACTTCACCCTCAGCTGCCTTTAACAAGGCATCAACTGCCGTGTTGAGTGCTTCAAGCTCAGAAGCTCCTTTAGTTTTATCACTATTATCTTTCTTTATAGCTTTTTTTGTGTCATCATCAGAAGCATCTTTTTTACCAAGTTCAGTATGCCCATCTTTCAATTTATTTAAGAATGCTTCGGCTTTACTTTTAACCTCAGTAATCTTAGTTTTCAACTCATTAGAAATTCCACTTGTTGTTTCCAATGCTCCCACTTTAATTTTCACAGCTGATACTACACTATGCACTCCTGCAATTAACGACCCATTTTGACCAGCTTCGGTATCCAAACCCCCATCATTTTTAATTTTCTTTCCAATAGCTTTAGCAAGCTCATCTACTGACTTAACTAGAGTCTCTACTTCTTTAACACTTGCTGCAAAAGCACTAGCCTCTTTTATCTTTTTACTTACCTTTGCCAAATCAAGTACTGTTCCGTCAGACTTAGCCACTTCGTCACTTTTAAGCTCTGGCCCTCCATTATTACATGACATAAACACCATAAATAAAGTCATTATTATTGCACTTATTCTTTTTCTCATTTTTTTACGTGCCTCTCTTTAACTTATTCATTAAATTCAGCATCAGAACTATCATTAGCCCAATAGTACAATACTCACAATCCAAACATAAAAACTAAATAAATACTTACACAAATTCTTTGAATTTAACATCAAAACCAAAGATTTGCAAAATATTTATGCTTTAATTCTTAATGAAAAGAAAGAATTTATAAACAATGTTGTACTATTTAACAATAAAATAATTAATATAATCACATAGCATTGGTTAATGAACCTATGCTTCAAAATATAAAGAAAAAATTAAAGGACATACACTCATTTGATATTGTTAGGCTTAATAAAAACAATTTAGATTGTTATAAAAATTCTAAATCCCGTTTCAAAATATTATTGCCTCTGTAATAGAAAAATTCTTCTCTAGCAATACAAACTCTAAGCATAACCATACACTTCATAAGCCCTAATCTACTACTCAAATAAATGGACATCTCTTGCAAATCTACCTATAAATATCAATTAGAAATCCTGTCTAACATCTTCAAAAAGTAATCACTACACCCTACAAGCATTCTACTAAAGCAAATTCCATTAACACTTAAATACTGCATAATCCTTATAAGGAAATTTTTATGGGACTTGCACAACCAGTAATTACTTAACAAATGGTTACTAAAGCTGGGATTAATAGAAATATTGCCGTTGATCTATCTTGCCGCTATTATAAAAATGAACTTACTTATAAAGATATTAAGTATCTAGAGAATACCTTTAACTTAAAACCCGAAATGTTAGAACGTAGCTTAAATCTGAGATTATATCTGTTAGAACTGAACTTGATAATAAAATTGATACTGTTGAGAATAACTTAAATGTAAAGATTAATCTTCTCAAAAAGAAATCAAAACCAAATATCTCACTTAAAAAGCGAAGTTTGATAGTAAAATTGATAAAGCCACATTATAAATTAGAAATATATTAAGATTGCATACCTCAATGCTTGGAATTGCTATCACACTTAATGTAATAAATTTTGCACTATCAGCATTATTATTAAATAAATAACTTTAAGTTAAGTAAACCCCTTCTTGGCCCCTCTTTTCAATTATTTCTACACAAATTAATGAATTGTTAAATATTCGTCTCATCTTAATTCACATTCTTTACTATATAATCTTATAATAAATCAATAGTTAAGGATTTCGCGCATTAAAGAACTTTGCCTTAAGATTAGCAAGTATAAGTATAGTCTTAATTGTATCCAATACCCTTGAGTAGTCACCAACTGGTAACTTTTCTTGAAATATAAATGCATAATACTTTTGATCTACTCTTTCTAAAACACAAAGAGCAGTATTATCGCCTCCAATGCTGTATGCAGGATCTAAATATGCTATTGGTGCCTTAAATTCATGATTACTAGTAAGATTAATATTGGTAAATATCGAATCGTATGACGCAACCCATTCTCCCCAAGAGTACCCTCGCCTTATATGTTGGCATGTCCCTGTAAATCTCTTCTTGGGTTTTAATAAATTCTTTTGATATTAGTTCATTATCATATGTTGTAAAGTTATATGTAGAATAAGTTTTCTTGTTATCAATATAATCAGTTTTAAAGAAATGTTCTGGACTGTCTGGATTTGTATCAAATATAATAGTTTCCATACCTACTCTAAGTCTCTTTAAGCACTCTATTAGCGTTTCCTTATGCAGTGTAGTTGCTTCATTTACATAAATAAGAGCGGAATTGCTTCCTCTAAACCTTTCAAAATCACTTGCCTTATCTCCACCATATAGATTGACTCTTAAGGAGTCTATTTCAAAATATGATGTATTAGAAAACTTTGGCGTAAAGGGTACTCTTAGCATGCTAGCAATCTTTTCAAACTGCCCTAAAACATTAATCTCTAATGATTTTTGGGAATTACCTAATATAAAATTATTGGTATCCTGCTTATAAAAATGTCTATTCTTAATGAGCATCTTTAGATATAAATAGCAAGCCAAGAATGTTTTACCACTGGCAATACCACCTGACAGGATAATTTTACTTCGATTATTATTCTCAATTAATTTTAAAACCTCACATTGTTTCTTAGTTAAATATGTCTTTTCAAACCCTCTAAAATCAATAACAGCTGCTTTCAGTTTAATTAAATCTGCTATATCAATACCAAATTCACGCTTGTATTCTTTTTGCATTTCCTTAAAAAGAGGTAGTTTATATATATCCATTTCCTAACCTTTAAATTTAAAATTTAGATCTCACATCAACATCAGTAGCTTTAAGCTTAAGCATTGTCTTATAATAAAGTGACATCTTCTTAAGTTCTCTTTCCCTTTTAAGTTCATCCAGTTTAAGTTTTAATTCTTCAAGTTGTTTATTCTCTTCATCTGAATGCGAAAGATTATTATCTCTAATTTTATTATCAAAACTTATAATCTTATCTTCTAATATTTCTATCTCGTGATTATGGGCTTTAAGTTCCAACTCTAAATAACGACTAAATGAATTTATAAATTCAATTCCCAACATGCTTCTGGTCATACTGAACTGACTTTTAAGATCACGCGCTTGGGCTGTACTTTGTGAAGCATGAAGCAAAATATTAGTTAAAGTATCCTCACGAATAGTAAGCTTAGCAGTTTCTTTAACGTATTCATGGTCATCCTTAATCTCCTCCCGCTTGCGTCTCATCTTTCCTACATTAACACGACTTACTCCCAGCTCTTTTGCTATTTGTGCGTCATTAAGCCTGCCTTCTTTAAAATACACAACATAATCATCAAATGACTTCTTTACTCTTCTCATATCTCTTTAACCCTAGTCTAAATTAACAAAACTTAACAAAAACCAATATAAACTCTATAACAAAACAATCAACTTTACAAAATCAATTAATACTTATAAGAGGCTCACACAACATAAGAAAAACTGCTATATATTGTTTAAATCACAAATATTAAAGATAAGGAAATTTACATGAGTAAAATTAATTTTATTTTGGTTTTATTACTACTAATTAGTAGTTGCAATCAAGATAACAATAAAGATAAAAAAATTAAAAGTAGAAATAAAAGAGATTTAGAAACAACACAAAAAGTACAAAAAACACCTGAGGAAGCATTAAGAGAAAAATTAACAGAAAAACAAAAGAAAGGATTAGATTTCTTAAAAGATGCTTTGGGTGATGATAATAAGCTAAATGAAATTCTAAGGCAAGATGAAAGTAAAGTTAAAGGCTCACTTGAACATATAAATACCGAAGCTAAAAAATGTAATGGAAATGATGAGGGAAAAAGTACTTTTAAAACATTAGTAAAGGCATATTTTGAAGGTGAAATTGAGAATAAATTAGATGGTCTTCAAGATGGGGCAAAGAGTACTTGCGATAACTAGAGAGATATTAGCATATAAACAAGAATAAAAGACGAAAATTAAGAAATAATATTTAAGAAAGGAAGATTTAAGAAAGTAAAGCTACAAACAAAGATAAAGAAAACAAAGAAGTAAAATAAACGAATAGAAATTGTCAGAAAAAGCAGTAAAGATAAATAAATTAAACTCGTTATAAAAATGGTAAGAGTAACTATAAAAGTAAACAATTGGTTAACAAAGAGAAGGTAATTAAATTTTATAAGAGTAGAAACATCATTGTAAAATGAAAAGCTATTAAAATAAGGAATAGAGTATATGCAGGGAATATTTTTAAGTATTTGTTAAAGATACCACAAAGTATGCTAGATATCTTGTGCTACAGTCTCTAAAAACACCTTTTACTCCTACATAAAGCACCTTAGAGGGGGTATTTTATGCAATGAAGCGACATTAGAATTGACTTACAATACAAGTATTTGCTAACATTTTTGTAACTAATTTTAAATATTTTTAAAATCTTTAGTTAACAATAAAATGTATTAAAAGGAACCCTTAACTAAGAGTAATCTTAACTTTATTAATGAACTAATAAAGCAAAATGAACGCCTCAATAAAGAATTGTCACAACTTAAAAGTACACTTAAGAGTAAAAATAAAGCTTCAAAACAATAAAAAAACACTCCTTTAAGATTTTATCTAAATGACAAAACAATCAGACTAGTAAAAAAATATATAAAAGAGCTTATACAAATCAACCCAATCTCTGGATGGTTTGTATATATCTTAAGTATTACTGGTTGCAGAGGTGTTGAGATACAAAATGTAAGACTATCTGATGTATCAAAAGAAACAAGCAGTGATGGTGAAGTATTCTATTCTCTTCGTGTTAATGTAGCAAAGAAGAGAAGTAGTATCTGCATAAGAGAAGTAGTTATTAGTAAGTCTGAATTTGATGCTATTATGCAAGCACATCAAGCATACTTTGCAAGCAAAGGAAAAGACAAAAGGCGTACTTATTTTTTTCAAAAAAGTAAACACAAATTCTGTGACAATAGAATTAGCATAACTGAAATCTCAAAACAATTTAAATCATTGCTTCTTAAAGCTAGGTTTAGATTACATATATGCTGTAATATCTTTAAATATCATGGGGACAACTCACTTAAAATAAAAGAACTTATGAAATACTTATCTACCACCGAAATTTATAACGCCTATGAACTATTTCCTGCAAGTAGGGTCCAAGCATATAAAAATATAAAAAACAGTTTGAAATAACTTACAATTTTTGCTAAAAAATTTTTGCCAAACTATTATTAATAAATCTTTAATAGCAAAAATAAAAAGCTTTTAGGTATCTATTCTTTTTGCATAATGAAGAACTCACACTCGCCTAAATATACGCTTAGACGTAATATAATACTCTTTGCCTCTCTCTTTAAGTTCAAGTGAGTCATAAAGAACACTATTAGAATTAATTGCTATAAAGTGATATCCTGGAATACCTTTGATTTTTACTTCACTTATCTCAAATTCATGACTTGTACATCTGTAAGATTGAATCTCACGTTTAACATTTGTATTAATACTAAAATAACCTAATATCTTACATGGCTCTAGAATATAACAGCTACTATTCATGTATCCTAAACGAATAAACCTGTAATAATTATTGTTAATATCAATAATATTGAATCGTAGCTTCCTAAACTCCTCTATGTAATAATGCAAACATAAAAAGTAACATCCCCACTGCTGTATTTGTGAAATGAGACCTGGGTCATCTTGTTTTATTTTCATCCCTAACCCCCCTTGTTAAACACTCAAGATTTGTATAATAGTGAAAAATTGCATTGAATCATCAAACAAATTTAAAATTCGATCTAAAAATCCAGAAAATTGAAAGTATTTTTTATTAATCTTGGTTATCCCACATGCTTAAGCCTCATCAAGGTGCTTACTGCACACATGTAAATACATCAAGACATAACTTGGCATTCCTCATAGCAAATCTCTCATCTCCAAGTTTTGAAAAAACAATGTATCCACTCTCATCTCTTTTGCTAAATAAAACATCTTCAAAATCATCATTGAATTCCATCATTTCTTCTATAAGTTAACGCTTAAAGACAACCTTGCCCACCCCATTACTTTCTAATCTATTCTGATTGTAACTTATATCCTTCAAAAAGGAATATCTTCACAAAACTCCTCATCAGAATCAATCTTACTAGTTACTTGAATATCTTGAATTTTAATAGATGAACCAAGCATTCGAATTTCACCCACTCAAATAGTGCACTTTTATTATTCTTGACAACTCTCATATCTTAAAGACCCACTAACTACAACTTGTTTTCCCTTTGTAAGAAATGCAATGAGGGTCCCAGCTCTTTTCCAAAAAGAACACAATCAAAAATTGTAAATAGTCTATCCACTAGTTATTTCTCTTTATCTTGCTGTTATTAACCAAACTAAACTTCAAAATAGGAACTATCCTTGTCATCAAGTCTATTCATCATATCCATACGCCTTAATCACGATCAAGTCTTTTCAAATTCTATAAAAACTCTTGCTTTAAGCAAGAATCATAAATCTTAAAATCCTCGCGGTTTATGATTATTGGCTTTTCTAAACTTATGTATCCATAATATATATTTAAAACTTGTCATTCCCTTTTATAGAAGAATAACTTAAATGCATTTACCCTTTCAGGGTTAAAGATATCTCGCATGCATGCCAAGAATTTGCCTTTTTGTTTTCGATTAACCTCAAATACATAAAAGTCTTTGATAATTTTTATGGTATATGGTTCTACCATTTGTTTTCTCTACCTGAATAAAAATACTATTTTTATTTATTTTTGTCTCAATTCAATATCTGCTCTTTTTGATTTTAAGCGCTCTAAAGAACATTGCATATTCTATTTCCAAGCCTCACTTTAATTATCATAACTCCTATTAGCAAGTTTTTCAAACTTTAAATGCTTTAACCATTCTCTTGTTTTAATAATGCTATCTTCATATCGTATTTTGTTTGCATTCTCTTCTACTTTGTCTAGATACCTCATTGTTTTCCATTTAGAGACATTCTTTATCCGTAAATTCATGTTATTTATATCTTCATTTTTTATTTCTTTTCCTCTTTTTTCTTTATTATTCATATATTTATTACTGCTTACAGGATAATTGACATTATTAGTTACATTTTTAGATTTAAAAATTTTAACCCCCTTATCGTTTAAGTATTTTTGTCGTATTTATTTGTGAATTTATATATCGCATTAGCATCATTTTCAATGATAGCTTGTTTGTCTTAAAGTAAACGCTTCAAGTTATTAGTACTGTACTTATTAACTACATATCTTAATTATATATGGAACCTTCTCTTTAGCTCAATCTTAATAATGTCTTGTCAATAATACCGTGCTTGCATCAAAAGAACAACTCTTTTCTAAGCATTCTAAATGTAATCGGTTTAATATCATATTTCTTACATTTTCTATCTCATTATTAAGTTCATTCTCGACACTATCAATTTAGTCCTCCCAATTCTCAAATTTAATATTAAATTGTTTCTCCAAGCTCTCTAAATTTTTATATGTAAATATAAATATATGTAAATATAAAAATTCATTATGATAATATCTTCTAGATAAATCATGTGCTATTGCCTTATCCAAACCCATCTTTTATAAACTCATTATATATCTGCCTTTCTTTAAGATAGGCTTATCCCAAATCAAAGTAAGTCTTTACGCCTATGAAACGTAGCACCATAAACTAACATTATTGCTTCTAATTTTGATCATTTATTAAATATGTGTAACAATTATAGGTATGTCTTAAGCATATCCATCTAAATTAAAAGCAATATCAAAACGCCATTATCATATAAATATACCAATACTATAATGTTATATTATATAACTCATTCTAATTATTGAATAAATAGAGTCTAATAAATAAGATGCATAGTGTCCAATTTATATCACAAATATTTTTATTATATTCTCTATTATTTTTATCTACAATTAATATATTTGCTAATATATCTGCAGATAAAAGAGAAGAATGGGCAAAACATTACAGGTATATAAATTCAAAAATAAAATTATTAAGAGTAAAGGAATGGAAAGATAATTTTAACAACCTAAACAATCTTGGAATATATTTCCTACAAAAAATCAACCGTATTAAATCCCTATCTAAGGAAGATCTTGCATCTTACTTTCAAACAGCTTTCACTACCAACATATGTGCTCCACCATCAGGAGATATCCTACCCAAAAAGCATAAATCTCTATTTGACAAATCATATAAGTTTATCAATACCCTTAAAAATAAAAATGCAGACCAAACAGCATATCTCATATATGACATGATAGGTCTAACTAATATCTTTGCTGAAACAAAAGAAGTTGTAGACACATTAAATTATAAAGCTAAAGGAGGGGCAGGGGCAAAAAAACATTATCATGAATACAAAAATACTTTAAAAAATTTACAGATTTATACAAAGAAACAGAAAAAGAATACTTTCTAGCAATAGACACACTTGATCATAATGATATAGAAAATAGCTTTTGTAAATTTAATCATAAATTTACAAAAATTCATAACTCAGCTAGCCATATACATTCCACACTATATGATATATATAACAAATACATATACACACCACAAATATCCATCATGCATTAATCTGTAACATAAAATTGAAATCACTCTATTCTAGGCTATAATTTCATTATATGATACAATGTCAAGCAATAATCTCGTATCTAAAAAAGCACTATCAATACCTTTATAGCTATTAATATTAATTTGAAAGTAAATCCTGCTATTGTTGGTACTTGCAATCACAAACTCAATATCAAATATCCACTTACCCAGATTTTTTTATAGTTCCAACTAAAGTTTTAACTTATGCATCTGTTTTCTCATTTAGATACCCAATACATTCCTTATAATAATACCGCATTGATAAATCATAAGTTATTACTCATACACAATTACATTGCTTCTTTTTAAGAAATACTACCTCTCATAGCTAATCCTCTATCTTTTATCCTAAGTGCTTTAAACCTGTTCTCATAACCCACATGACCCAACAACAAATCGCTCATGTCTTACACGCCTAATTCTGTAAAGAATACTTACCTCTTCTATCCCACGCCCTGAAACTAATTTTGCATTCTCTTCCGACAAATTTAAACTTACCATCTGCCCTCTAAAGCCTAAAACACAGCTACAACTCACTAAAACACTGCTAATATGATACTATATTTACTTAAGATTTGAATAATAAAAACATTTTTAAAACACATAATAATGCTATGCTAATTATTAACTACCGTTATAGTTTGGCTACATTATAAGCAATATAGAGCTCCTCAATAACATCAGACAATTCTCTCCCTCTTTCATAACTAAAGACTCTCTCGGCATGCTCTTTAACATTCCTAATATCTCCTCGATTAAGAAAAATAGAACTAAGAGCATCTGTCATAATACTAATAGATAAAATATTACCTTTCTTTACAAATAACTTTAAAATTTCGGAAAAACTCTTAGCAGTACCAGCAAATCTTTTAGAAGAACATCCAGATGCTATAATAGAAAATACATCAACATACATAATTACAGCAGTATCTATGAAATTCAAATAAGCATCTGCTAACAATCGAGTAGCAGCTATAGATTGCTCCTGTTGCACCCCATCACCTTTAGAAGAAGAATTAATAGCATGTTTTATAGCCCCCTTAAATTTATCAATTGCACCCTTCCAAGCTTGGGGATTATAATCTTTTAAGACATCTGCAAGACTTTCAAACCTATTAACAAGATCGGCATTACTCATCTTAGCAATAGCACCTCTAAGCACCTTGGCAAATTCTTTACTATTACACACGCTATTATCACCACCTATGCAATTAGAATAAGTTCTAATAATACTATAAACTCCACCATAATCCGAACTAATAAACTTTAGCTGTCCTACATATTTGCTAGAATCAGCAACAAAAGTCTCAAGCTTGTTAATATCACCTAGACTCAATTTATCAAAATAATTTTTTACTTTACTCTCAGTAATATTAGAGCCATTTCTTATGCCAGAATAACTTGTAATTTCACCATTTTCACTTTTCCTTTCAAGCGATCCAAATGAATTTCGACACGACACCATAGAAATTAATGTCAATAATACTAATCCACATATATTGTTCCTAGTCATATTATTTCCTCCTTTTTAAAATCAAAATCATTTGAACAACATTTTACTTCCAAAATCATGATCATCAAACATATATCTTCATTTACTAAAATAATTTTAAACACTCATATTAAATCCAAACATCTAATTCTATTCTTTATAGTCAATGCTCATACATTTAAGGCCTAAAATATAACATACAACAATCATCAAATAATCAACCTTAGAATTACCAATATCTGTCTCTATGTTCATGTGATGAACTTCATCGACATCTGGTAGACTATAATAAATAAACAATTAATCACGCCTTTATCGCAATTTTGAACAAAAAATTAGCTCTCAAATGCCTACTCTCGCTAAAGGATACATATTTCTAAATGAAGAAAAAAGGATAAAAACCGTAAACACATACGTTACAAACTAAATAGAAAAATACGGAGACTTGAAATTGCCCCACACACGCGTAATGAACTGCCTTGTATTCACTCATCTGAGTGTACTATTTGCTTGAATGAAGGCTAAATTCTTACCAGCTACCACCTATATACAAGGGCAACTTATCCCCCCCCCAAGATAGCGCGAAGAATAAGCTAGTTATATTTGAATTCCAAGATACTGAGGTATTACTATACTAGTAAACAGCAACAAAAATTCGCATCTCAAATAACAAAAAATTATTACAGGATTTGCAGATATCTATATCAAAATCAAAAGGAAGATGAACTTGACAAATTCTCTCCCTTTTAATATTAGGCCTACTATAAAGCCTTAGTATTTTTAGATACAATTAAATCAGATTATTTTTTATTTTCCAAAACATCATGCGCATGGGATTCTCTTAAAGAAGCAGCGCTTATTTTAACAAATTTAGCCTTTGTCTTTAATTCTAATATTGTTCCCACTCCCACATAACCCATTCCAGACATTAGACCTCCCTTTAATTGAAATATAATGTCTTTCAGTTTACCAGCATAAGGAACCATTCCTTCAATGCCTTCAGGAACCAATTTGCCAGGAGACTCTTTATTTTCAAGTTGGAAATATCTTGACTTGGAGCCCCTAGCCATAGCAGAAAGAGAGCCCATCCCAACATAAATTTTAAATTTTTTTCCGTTGTAAACTATTTCTTCTGAAGGAGATTCATGAGCACCAGCAAAGAGATTCCCTATCATCACACTATCAGCTCCTACTGCAATTGCTTTAACTATATCTCCTGAAAATCTAATTCCACCATCCGCTATAATACAAGTATTTGTATGTTTACAAACTTCAAAAACATCATTAATTGCAGTCAGCTGCGGCACCCCAACTCCTGCAACTATTCTTGTTGTACATATGCTTCCAGGACCTATGCCTACTTTCAAACAATCTGCCCCTGCATCAATTAAATCAAGAGCTGCTTCCTTAGTTACTATATTACCCGCAATAACATCCAAATTGGGATATTTATTTTTAATGTTTCTTACAAGCTCAATCACCCTCGTAGAATGTCCATGTGCAGAATCAATAGCAATTACATCAACATCTGCTTTAACTAATTCCTCAACACGCTCTAAAGTATCAACATCAGTAGAAACAGCTGCTCCTACTCTTAGCCTATTCTTTACATCTTTGCATGCATTAGGAAAATACTCTTGATGCTCCACGTGATCTATGTCTTTGCAAGTTATTAACCCCCTTAAGTTGTTTGCCTCATCAACAATAAGTAGCTTTTCTATCTTGTGTTTAGACAATATTTCTTTAGCTTCTGTTAACGTTATATCTTCTTTTGCCGTAATTAATTTCTTAGTCATTGCATTCATTACAGGGACATTATCATCCGTAATATATTTAATGTCTCTACTAGTTACTAGGCCCAATATTTTGCCTGTTTTATCTGTTACAGGTAATGCAGAGATCTTATGTTTCGAAATCAATATCCTGGCTTCTTGTACATTCGCATTCTCATCAATAGTGATAGGATTTTTTATAATTCCGGTCCGGTGATAGGCCTTTACTATCTCTACTTCTTTTCTTTGGGCTTCAATGGTGATATTTTTATGTATAATGCCCATTCCACCCTCTTTAGCTATAGCTATTGCCATTCGGCTTTCTGTAACTGTATCCATGGCTGAGCTTAAGAAAGGTATATTTAAAGATATATTCTTTGTTAACTTTGTCCTTAAATCAACATTACTAGGTAATACAGATGATTTTCTAGGAATTAAAGAGACATCATCAAAAGTCAAAGCCTCTTTTACTATCTTATCTATCAATAGGTTCTCCTTATTTTTATTATTCCCATTCTATTGTTGCTGGAGGCTTAGAAGAAATGTCATAACAGACTCTATTTATGCCTCTGGCCTCATTAATTATTCTTGAAGAAACTTTTTTTAAAAAATCATAAGGTAATTCAACCCAATTAGCAGTCATAAAGTCTAAAGTATTAACACATCGAATAACAGCTGTATATTCATATGTTCTGCTATCTCCCATTACTCCAACAGATTTTACAGGCAATAAAACTACAAATGCTTGTCTTATCTTATAATATAAATTACTTGCCAAAAGTTCTTCTATTAAGATACTATCAGCTTTCTGCAGAATATTAATTTTCTCCTGAGTGATCTTGCCAATTATTCTTATTGCCAATCCTGGACCTGGGAATGGATGCCTATAAAGAACATCCTCTGCAATCCCTAATTGAATTCCTAGTTGAATTACTTCATCTTTAAAAAGCTCCCTTAACGGCTCTAAAAGTTTTAACTTAATTTTCCCTGGAAGTCCTCCTACATTATGGTGTGATTTGATATGTGAGGAGAAAACATCATTCCTCGATTCAGACTCAATTACATCTGAATAAATAGTTCCTTGAGCCAAAAATTCTACATCTTTGTCTTCTAAGGCTATCTTTTCAAAAACCTCTATAAATGTTTTTCCTATGATTTTTCTTTTCTCTTCAGGATCATCTATATTTTTTAAATTATTCAAAAATATTGAAGAAGAATCAACATGTTTTATGTTCAAATTATATTGTCTATTAAGTTCTAATATCTCCCTAGCTTCATTCTTGCGCAACAAACCAGTATCTATAAAAATACAGATTAAATTACTCTCTATTGCCTTATTAACAAGTAAGGCACATACTAAAGAATCTGTTCCACCAGAAAGTCCCAAAATTACTTTCTTATCACCTACTTGAAGTTTTATTTTTTCCACAAGATCGTCTATGCTATTATTTAAATTCCAGTTAACCTGAGCTTGACAAATTTTAAAAATAAAATTTTTAAGTATTTGATTTCCAGATTCTGAACAAGTTACCTCTGGATGAAATTGTAACCCATAAATTTTTTGCTCTTCATTAAATACAGATGCAATACAAGTTTTAGTATAAGCTATTTGTTTGAAACTGCTTGGAACCTTTACAATATTGTCTCCATGACTCATCATTATTTCTAACTTATTGGGAAGTCCCAAAAATAAATTAGACTGATTATCATCTATAAATAATTCAGTATTACCAAATTCTTGCTTATCGCACTTAGAAATTACGCCCCCAAACAATTTAATGATTAGTTGCATTCCATAACATATTCCTAGAATCGGTACACCTAAATTAAAAATCTCAATGTCCACAGTAGGGGCTTCGTCTAGATAAACAGAGGCAGGTCCTCCGCTTAAAATTATCCCCAAAGGATGCATATCCTTAATCTCTTCTGCAGAAATAGAATATGCAATGACTCTTGTATAAACACCTACCTCCCTAATTTTTCTCGCAATCAGTTGACTATACTGAGAGCCAAAATCTAACACAATCACTGCATTATTACTCACTATAAATTCCTTCAAAAATTAATTTTACTCATCATCTTGGAAAAGATAATTTTATCAACCTTAACAATCAAACTAACTTCTTATGCAATGTTTTAACGAAACAAGACAAAAATTTATATCTATACTCCTTGAGTAATTATAGTCAAAAATGCACTTGCTTTGTTAATCCACTACTCCAAATATATAAGCTAATACGATCAACATTGATTAACTTATATAAAATCTATTTATCTAACATTCTACTAAAAAACATCTTGATGTTAAATTAACTTATAAGCCTAAACTACCACTCATAACTATAAAACAGACTATTAACTAGAGTAATCTCAAGATCTCCTGTACCATCATAGCTGCATTCACCGTTGCCAACTTAAGATATTCATTGTATTCAACTTCATTGCCCTCATTGTTTATAATATCAGATATAGATCTAACAACTATAAAAGGAACATTAAATACATGGGCAACATGTCCCAATGCTGCACCCTCCATATCTACTGCTATCATATCCTCAAAGTTTGCTACAATTTTTGACATATAAGCTGGATCAATAAATTGATCTCCTGATAATATTAATCCTGAATATCCATCAACACCTTTAAGATTTGTTTGAATAGCTTTCAAGGCCTTTTCAAGCAAATTTCTATCACTACTAAACCTCTGGGGTAATTCTGGAACCTGTCCAACCTCATGTCCAAATTTAATCAAATCAAAATCATGATAAGCTACTTCTGAAGATATTACTATATCTCCCACCTTAAGATCACTTACCTTAGGGCTTATAACCCCACCAGCAACACCACAATTAATTACATGACTTATATTATACTTGGACAAAAGATAACTAGTCCATAAGCTCGTATTTACCTTTCCAATCCCCACAACAGCAGAGATAACATTGCGATTAGATATCTTGCCTTTAACAATCTTTTTATTAATCCCATAATCCCTCAATACTATTTCTTCCTTACGAGACATAAGCTTATTCAGCTCAGCAGCTCCCGAATCTATAGCAAATACTATTAAAATACTGCTATTTTTATTAGAAACAGCATATCCATTGAAACAAATTAATAAAAAAATCAATAACTTAAATGCCAAACAGTTATGATGACACATTAATTCAAGACTCCTTCATTGCTTCAAAAAAGTACTAATAATTGTAATACTTAACACCTTTTCCAAATTTTTCAATGAAAATAAATAATATATATTACTTATTTCTCAATATTGACTTTAGCATAAGAATTACATTAGATACAATAAGAACTCATCAAAGAGACTACAAACTTTATATATCTTAGTAAGGTACAAATTAAGCACATAAAAATTCACCTCTATATAAAAATAACTATAGATGAAATCTCTTGATTTATTATGTATTAATACGATTAAATAAATCACCGATCAAATAACATTCTACTAAAAATTATAATAGATGAAAAATAACTTGTAATTAGGCGCTGCAAAATTCAAAACATATAATAGGCTCGCTCCCAATCATAAATCTTGACGCTCAAAACTTGATCATAAGTATTAATAAAATTTTAACAGAAATTTTGAATTTGCATATGTTGTTGACATAATCAATATTGCAGTAACATATTATAAAAAGAGCTATCTTAAAGGACAAATAATGAATTCGTTACTATTAAAGCAAACTACATTGATATTTTGAATATAGAAATTCATCCTTCTCACATAAGAATAAAAAATGGAACCATTTTCGACATAAAAAGAACTAATGACTCTTTCAAAGACTATGTATTACCAGGATTGATTCCCACATACACATAGAGAGTTCCTTGCTTATTCCATCACATTTTGCTCATCTAATCATTCAACATGGTAGCAAGCAATCCCCATGAAATAGCAAATGTTAATAGTTTACCACCAAGCTCAGTTTTAACATACGCATCCCCAGGAATTAATACTGCTTATGAATGTTCAATAATAAAAGATGCGCAGTATAAGTTATCTTTAGCCATGAAAATTTTAATCCGAGAAGGAAGTATAACTAAAAACTTCGCAGCTCTGCGCCCTATTATTAGCGAATGTTCAAAAAAATACCGTGATTATTTAATGTTTTGTTTTGATAATGCACATCCTAATACCTTGTTTAACGGATATATAAATTTAATGGTTGCACGTTCCATAGAACATGGTCATGATTTGGTTGATGTTTTGAAAATAGCCTGTATTAATTCTGTCATTCACTATAAAATTCCAGTTTGATGGCTGAAGGTTGGCGATCCTGCTGATTTTATCAGCATTACTAAAAATATAAAAACATTTAAAATAGATAAAACTTATATAAATGGTAAATTGATATTTAGCGATGATCAATCATATATCCCACTACTAAATGAAAATCCTATAAATAATTTCAATTGCAGAAAAAGTCCATTGTAAATTTTAAATTTTCTACACAAAATAAAACTATACCAACAATTAATTACATTAATAATCAAATTATTACTCACAAACCTATGGCCAATGGTAATCTATTAGCTCCAGATTTTGAATCCAACATCAATTAAGACATTTTGAAAATAGAAGTAATAAATCGATATAATAACCACAATAAAGTATCAATCGCTTTTATAAAAAATTTCAGACTCAAAAATGGGGCTATTGGAAGCACGGTTGTCCATAACTCTCACAATATTATAGTCCTTGATACTAGTTATGAATATTTATACAAAACAGCAAATCTTATTATCGAGAATAACGGGGGCTTATGTGCCTTGAATAACAAAGATAGTTTAATGTTAAATCTACCAATTGCAGGTTTGATGAACATGCTCATGCCCAAGGCAGTTGCCCTTAAATATATTTAACTAAATAACTTTTATAGAGATGTTTTGAGTTCCAACTTAGATTTTCCCTTAATGACCTTATCTTTCATGCCATTAACGGTAGTGCTCACTTGAAAATAAATGACAAAGAACTCTTTTTCATTCTTAGATCTTTAGACTAACTAAATAAATACAAAAAAAGCTATCAGGCTTAACCTCAGACATTAAGACATCAATTCTAAAAGATCATCAACCAATACTCCAACTTTTTCCATTTGTTCTATTAAAAACTTAAATCGTTGATTCATGAAAAAATTGAACTCCTTTAACATCAATTCTGTTCCCTTAAAATCTTTATTAAAAAAACCAATCATTTCATCTACTCTGCTGTTCCATTCCTTCCTTAAAGACAGAAGCCATTCAAGATTTGATTTAATATAATCTAAATTTTCAATAGACATAATTACAAACATATTTCTTTTAAGATTCATATTTTCAATTAACGATTCAACCTTTAATTGATATTCACAAGATACCACACTAAAAATACAGTTTAAGAGATCAATAATCCCACTAAAGTTTATTTTAGCAAAAGACGCTCCTAGCTCTTCAAGTTTATTCTCATTATAATCAAATGATGCATAAAATCTTCTTCTATACATCCTGGTGCATTCCAGATTAAAACATACTAAAAGAAATTTTTCTTCTCTACAGAGAATATAACTAAAAGGCAACCCATAAAAATCACGAGGCTCGCTCATGATTTTTAATTCAGAATATTTTATCTTGTCAATTTCTCTAGATATTAAATCAACTATTGCGGATCGCAAATTAAAAATTACTTCCTCAGCAGAAATTTCTTTCTTCACTTTTACCTTAACAAACTCACTTTTGGATTTTCTAACTCCAATCTTCCTTACAATGTATTTATTACGTCCATTATCTATTTTAGATTTACCATTATTATGCTCATCATTACCATTCAAACTACAAGCTATTAATACTAAACCTACAATTGACAAGACAAGCAAATATCCATTCATAAAGACTCCCCTTGTCATTACCAACTATGATACTATACCAAACATAACTTAATATTAACTAATAAATTAGACTATCTATTAAATTAGACTATCTATTAAATTAGATTTTAACATAGAATAATAACATGATTAAGATCACTAGTATCTTATTGATTCTCAATCATGAAAACAAATAAAAAATATCTCACAAACAAATGGATATAAGTTAAAAAAAGAACTTACAGTAAGTCTTAAACACAATGATATTAAGCCAATAACATGCGGATCAAAAATCAATGGAATATATTTACTATATAAAAGTCAAAAAGGCAATAAGTATTCGGTCTATTACTGATAATTTAATTCTTATTCTAGCAATCTCTTATAATCCCCCTCCATAACAAATTGAAGTTAAAATGAAAGAATGTCTCTAGTAATGATGCTAATTCAATCGATGAGATTATAAGTTGATAATCCCAATATAAAAGCAACAAAAGTACAAACCATAGATATATCTACAAAATTCTTAACTTCAATTCAATAGGGCATAGGCCAGGAATAAAAGATACCGAATAACAATGCTAAACAATATCTAATCTCAGGAATAACTAAGTTCTTTGAAAGAATAGGAATATAAGTAATTTATAAATACAGTTAAATAAACTGCTCAATAAAATAGCTAATATATATTCAACGGTAGTCAATACAGATAGAAAGTTATCCGAATCACTAACAATATAAAGAAAAACAAAAGGCAGCCTAAGAAAAAAGCAAAATCAAACTAAATAAAACCCAATAAACAGACTATAAAATACCTGTTTGCTCTATTGTTATAAATCAATAGAGCAAAAAATTTAATGAGAAAATATTAACTTTAAAATAAAAATAATAAATAATAAAAGTATGGTGGGAACAATTTTTACACTTTCTTTGGTAATAAAACTATGCAATACATTTATAATCACATAAAAAATTATCCCAATTCCTATTCCTGAAGCTATACTATAAGTTAAAGGAATCAAAAATAATATCAAAAAGCTAGGAATAGCTTCTCTCATGTTTGAAAAATCTATATTCTTTATCTCTTTACACATAAAGAATCCCACATATATTAAAGCAGCTGAAGTTGCACTAGCAGGAACAGCAATAAACAAAGGCGCAAAAAATACTGACAATATTAATAAAATGCCTGTCACAACTGATGTAAATCCTGTCCTTCCACCCTCAGCTATACCTGTCGAACTCTCAACATAAGTAGTTACAGGAGACATACCCATAACCGCACCAAAAGTGGTAGCAATAGCATCAACTAGTAATATTTTATCAGCATTTCGTATCTTTCCCTCATCATCAACCAAATCTCCCTTTGAAGCAACACCTACCAAAGTTCCAACAGTGTCAAATAGATCATTGCACAACAAAATCAATACTATAAAAATAAAATTCCAAAAATTTTCACCTAACACATAAGAAAAGCTTAATTTATTAAATATAGGCGCAATTGACTCATATCTTAAAAAACCATCCGGCAATCTAATTCCTATATTCAAAGCAGCTTCTCTATCAAATAAAGCATAACACCACGCTATTAAAGTAGTTATACAAATTGATAATAATATACTGCCCCTAATCCTTTTAAGCTCAAAAACAAATATGGCAACAAGACCTACAAATGTAAGTAAAACTTTTAAATTCAGCAGACGTCCAAGGCCAATTAATGTAGCATCATTCTTAACAATGATTCCACTATTAATAAAACCAATAAAGGCAATAAAAAACCCTATCCCAACAGTAATAGCACCTCTTAAATTCATTGGTATAGCATTTACAATTCCCTCACGTGCCTTTGATAAAGACAAAATGATAAAAATAATACCTTCAACGAAAACCGCTCCTAAGGCGACTTCCCAAGGTATATTCATACCCTTAACAACAGAAAATGCAAAAAATGCATTCATGCCCATTCCAGAAGCCAATGCTAAAGGAGTATTAGTAAAAATACCCATAAAAATGGTAGCAAATCCAGCCGTTAAGCATGTTCCTGTTACCAATGCTCCCAAAGGCATCCCTGTACTAGAGAGTATATAAGGATTAACAACTATTATATACGCCATGCTTAAGAATGTTGTAAGCCCAGCTATAATCTCTGTTTTATAATCAAGACTATTATTCTTAATCTGCGACATCAATGTCTCTCTACTTTTACTCAAATGATAATACCTCCTTTTAAACTGTTTTCATTGGATAAAAAACTAAAATTAATACTATTGTCATTAATCCTTAACACTAAAATTAAAAAAAACAAATTAAAAATATATCTCAGACAATTTTATTATTTTGAAATAAAATATCTTCACTATCGGGCAAATACGAGAAAACAATAGTTTTAAGAACCTTGCCAAAACTGTTTACAATAAAAAATTTTCTAGCCTTAACAAGCTCTAAGTATACTTTTAAAGAAATATCCTTACCAACACTAAAGAAAGTCTGAATATATTCATTGCCAATTCTTTTATAACGCCCAAGCAAAAACGCAGCCACTATGTCATTACCACATTGCAAGAACAATGGCTCCTTATATCTTAAATTAAATTTTCCAGAAATAGTAAAATAATGCCTTAAAGAAACTTTATTCTTATCAAGAATCAATCTAATATATTTTGAATTCCTACTTAACTCCTCAATATTCCCCAAATCAATAGTTGAACAAGAAAACATCAAAAAAATAAAACAAAAAAAAATAATATATCTATTAAAAACCTTTATCATCAAATTACTATGAATTCTTATATAACAACATAATTTACTATAAAATATTATTATCAAGAGCATACTTTAGAGTATCTCTAGTACTCTCAAAGTCAACATCAATAAATCTGGCATCATATTTAAAAGTTCCTCTAGTCCATACTTGATAAGAGTTATCATCTAAAACAAAAGACAAACTCTTGTGGGGATTAAGAGCCCTTAAGATAAGATCAGAATTGTTTTTATCAATATCAACATATAAGAACCTGAGATTTCCAATACCAACCACCTTGGTAATATTAATATTACCAATATAGTTATCATCTTGAATCAATTTCAAATAACCGCTATTAAAATTTAACTTAGAATTCAGAACAACATTTAAAAATACAGAAAAATTATTAGTCGACTTATCCCTCTTTATGTAAATTTGACTATTTGGATAAAAATAAAGAAAGTAATTAGCCCTCTCAATCTTGTCAAATTTTACATCTAAAAATTCATCTACACTTAAAGTCTTACATGAAAAAAAAAACAATACAAATAAGAAAAAACTATATCTCATAATTCAATTATATTATACAATATGAAAAGGAGAATGTTTACATTGAATGAAATCCAATAATTTTAGCTCATATATTAAAACCCCTTACATTTATTCTGATTATATAATCTCAAAATATGCTGTATTGCTCATTCCAGTGCCAATAATAAAGATTGCAATTGGAGAAGGACTTAAAATATTTGAAATTGCATTTGAAGACAAATACAAAAATTTTGCTGGCTATATTAAACCAAACAAAAAGGCTATATATATAAACGAAACAATGAATCTAAAAGATAAAAGATTTGCAATAGCACAACAACTTGGTCATTATTTAATGCACAAATATCAGGTTTTTAACCCATCAAAGAGAACAGATACGATTAATACTCAGGATAACCACATGACAATAGAAGCCAACATATTTGCAACAAACTTATTAATCCCAACTACTACTTTAAAACTAAAAGTACCTCAATATAAATCGATAAAATATCCGCAAAAATCGATGGCAAAAGAATTTCAAGTATCTGAAAATATAATACACTTTAAGTTAAGCATGATTAATGAGATTCACAGGCTTGAAAGAGAAAACAAGATACAAAAGAAACTAAAAGTCAAGCAAATAGACAAAGCAAGGGCCAAAGAGCTTTTACTTCAAAATATAGACAAGCTAAAAGAATCAATAGCAATTGATTTAGAACAAAGAGAAATCACAAGAAAAGAAAGCATAAAAAAAATTTTTGAAGAGCTAGAATAAATAATTTATTACTTGGAAAAGCTTTCAAGCATATTCTCCAGCTTTTGTTTAGCAACAATTAAAGCCTTTTTATCCTGAATAAGCATATCCAAAAAGATTTTTCTAAGCACAATCCAAGACCCATTATCCATATATATTTTATGAGAAGGAAAATTTATTCTTAAAGGAAATTTTTCTTTAATATTATGATTATCTAAATACCTCAGGACTTCGGATTTGAAAGACGAACCTTGAACTACACTATAAGCTAAGATAAATTTATATAATCTCTTATTATATAAGTAAAGACTCTTAATGTATTCAATATTGTCATTATAACTAGACTCAGAAATATAAACTGAGGTCTCTTGCTCTCCTTTCAAAATATCAAAACTATGCTTAGAAGAGTCACTTAAATTTGCATACCTCTTTAGATCAGAATTTGAAATCTTAAGTTCAGGATATATCATTAAAGCTTTTAAAGCCAATAAATCTAAATTGTCTCCCTTTTCAGAATCATTTAAAAAAATTGTGGAGCAACTTACAAAAAATAAAAAGATAAAAAACACACAAAAATCTAAAAATACACGCATATAACAACCTGATTATACTTTTTCGCAAAAACAAAGTAAATAAAATAGATCTGTTTTGATATAATAATATAAAATTTAACCTAAAGGAACTCAAATGAGCTATTATGCATTAAGCAAAATATTTATGTATCTTGGATATATTATTATAGGAACCACGTCTTTTACTATTTTCAACAAAAATTTAAGAATCAAAATCAAGAATAAAATGAAAAAATTCAACTCTTTATACTACCTAATGCTATTTATCCTTGTTATAACCACTTCTAACTTGTCCAATTATTTCTCAGAAAGACAATTATTAGAAGATTTTCAAACATTTAAAGAAGATTTTTTCGAAATACATAAAATCAATGCAACATTTTTACAAACATATCTATCAAGATTACAAGCACCAATTAAAATGGAATTAATGTCAAAACTAACACCAATAAACACCATATTTAATGCTAGCTTTGAAAAATATTCAAAAAATATAAACAAACCAGCAGCTGATATCGTTAAAAACTATAATGCCTATATTAAATCAATGAACACAGAAATTAAAGACAGGATTGTAAAATTAGAAGAAGAAATCCTGCCAATGTACAACAAATATAAATTACCTAGTTTCAATAACAAAATATCAGACATAGGTGTTGATAAGGATGGAAATATCATTCCCGTACTCAAAGACTTAAAAGGCCAAATAACGGATTTATTATTTTACGATCAAAATTACAATTTAATCCCATTTAAAGGATATCAAAAACATGAGGTCAAATTCGAGATCATTAAAAATGATGATAATTATTTCAAAGAACTGCTAAATGTTTATTATCTTGATTCAAATAATACCCAAGTTACCATTGATTATTATAAAAATAATATTGATACACTTCCTTACTATATAGATTTAAAAGAGAATAAAGATGATTTTTTAAAGAGTATGAAAACTAAAAATGAATATAAAGCATATATCGAAGAAAAACGCAAGCTAAAAGTATTAGTAAGCAATGATAACCTAGACGAGTTTAAACTCTTTTTAGAACAAAATCCAAACATTTTCTCATTAAATACAATATTTTCCGATGGAAGCCCTGTATTCACTCACGCAGTAAAATCAAAATCTAAGAATATAATAAATTATGTAATGTCAAAAGATTTCAACATCAATCTAACAGATCAGGAAGCCAAAACCGCACTTCACAATGCCATCATTAACGGATACGACATTAGCTTCATTAAAGCTCTTATAGAAAAAGGAGTAAACCCACATACAAGGGACTTGAATAAAAAGTTACCATTAGATTATGCTCCTAAGGACAGCGAAATCTATAAATACCTAAACACTATTATAAAATAAATAATACCAGTAACTTTAACAAATATAATAAAGATAATTAATTATTAATTATTACTGCATTAAATATAACATATATTAATTAATTTAATTAATATATGTTATATTTAATGCAATGAACACGAGGAGAATTTATTATGATTACCACTTCAAACAAATTTGCTATTTTTCAAAAAATCGGTAAAGCCTTCATGCTGCCAATAGCCCTTCTACCAGCAGCCGGGATTTTACTAGGAATTGGTGGAGCATTTACCAATGAAACAATGATTCAAGCTTACAAACTTGAGAACACTTTGGGACAAGGAACTCTTTTAAACATTATTCTATCGGTCATGAGGGACACTGGTGGTGTGGTATTTGAAAATTTACCGCTAATATTCTCATTAGGCATTGCCATTGGTCTTGCCAATATAGAAAAAGGTTCAGCAGGCCTTTCTGGCGGAATTGGATTTTTAATTATGCACAAAGCTATAAACAGTACCCTTGCAATACAAGGAATAAGTGCTGAAACGGTCAACTCTGAATATCTAATGACAATAGGATTTAATGAAGCACAAGCTGTTGCAAAATCATTTGAATATACAAATGTACTTGGAATGCATACTCTTCAAATAGGAGTACTTGGGGGTATGATCTCAGGGTTCATTGCTGCATATCTTCACAACAAGTACTACGACATTAAACTACCTCAATTTTTAGCATTCTTTGGGGGAACAAGATTTGTCCCAATAGTTACAACCGGAACAATGCTAATTATTGGTATAATACTTGTATTTATTTGGCCTCCCATACAAAGCATAATTGCCATGACAGGTAAAATTGTAGAGCAATCTGGTTATTTCGGTTCTTTTTTATTTGGAATAATTGAAAGAGCACTAGTCCCAACAGGTCTTCATCATATATTTTACATGCCATTCTGGCAAACACCTTTAGGCGGAACAATGGAAATTAACGGACAACTGGTTTCAGGAGCACAAAAAATATTTTTCGCACAACTTGCAGATCCAAATTTTTCAGGACACTTTGAAGTTACAAAAGGAACAAGGTTTTGGGTTGGAAAATGGCCGGGACATGCCTTTGGGCTTCCTGGAGCAGCACTTGCCATGTGGTGGGTAGCAAAACCTGAGCGAAAAAAAGAAATGGCAGCATTTCTAGGCTCTGTAGCATTTACATCATTCTTAACAGGAATAACAGAACCTATTGAATTTACATTCCTCTTCGCAGCACCTATTTTATTTTTTGGGTTTAACGTCTTTATGTACGGCATGGGATTTGTATTTATGCACCTTTTAAATGTCGGAGTAGGGGTAACATTTGCAGATGGATTTATTGATTATCTCCTTTACGGAATACTTCAAGGAAATGAAAGAACAAGTTGGATAAACATACTCTATGTCGGAATACCTTATTTCTTTATATATTTCTTTGTCTTTAAATGGACCATAGTCAAATTTGACTTTAAAACCCCAGGAAGAGAAGACGACGGAGTAACTGCCACAAAGTCAAGCTCAAAAGAAATACTTGCAAACTTAAGACAAATTACAACTAAAACCATCAAAGGCCTGGGGGGAATTGCTAATATTAAATACCACAGTGCCTGCATTACAAAACTCAGAGTTGAAGTATACGATATCAATCCTGTTAAAGATGATGCTTACTTTAAAGAACTTGGTGCTAAAGGCATCATAAGAAAAGATAAAGGATTGCAAATTATATTTGGTGTTGTATCAGATAACGTCAACACAGAACTAGAAAAAATAATTAAAGAACTATAAACCTCAACAACAGCAATTATAAAGGAATGAGTAATGCTTATTCCTTTATAAATAATTTTGTCTTTGAATTTATTTACAAGATCGACAAATATTGCTAATATTAATTAGACAATATAATTAAAAATGTTAATTATATTAAATTTTAATAACAATTTAAGGGAGGGGATGTTATGTCAACATCATCAGAATCTATATTTACAATATTACAAAAGGTAGGAAAAGCTTTTATGTTACCAATAGCTCTTCTACCAATAGCTGGGATTTTACTAGGAGTCGGTGGTGCACTTACCAACAAAACAATGATTCAAGCTTACGGAATTGAAAGCATACTTGGAGAGGGTACTTTAGTAAGTTCAATACTGTCTTTAATGAAATATACAGGTGAAGTAATTTTTGCAAACTTACCTTTAATGTTTGCAGTGGCAATTCCAATTGGATTGGCAAAAGCTGAAAAAGGAACAGCAGCTCTTGCTGGAGTTGTAGGATTTCTAGTCATGCATCAAACTATAAATGGAGTTTTATCTATTCAAGGCATTAATCCCTCAACTGTAAATGCAGAAGCATTAATAGCAATTGGAACACCTGAGGCAGAAGCAATCGCAAAAAGTCAAGAATATACAAATGTACTTGGGATCTTTTCTCTTCAAATGAGCGTAATGGGAGGAATGGTAGCAGGATTTATTGCAGTAATGCTTCATAATAGACTGCATAATACCCAACTACCAACATTTCTAGCATTTTTTGGAGGATCAAGATTCGTTCCCATCATAACCACACTTGTAATGTTTATAGTAGGAATAATTTTAACATGCATTTGGCCATTCATTCAAGGAATGATGTTTTCATTTGGAAATATCATAGAAAAATCTGGTTATTTCGGTTCATTCGCATATGGAGCAATAAAAAGATCTTTAATACCCTTTGGCCTTCACCACATATTTTACATGCCATTCTGGCAAACATCTTTGGGTGGAACAATGGAAATTAATGGAGAATTGGTTTCAGGAGCACAAAATATCTTCTTTAAACAACTCTCAGATCCTAATACTATACATTTTGAAGTTGCAAAAGGAACACGATTTTTCAGTGGTGAATTTATAGTAATGATTTTTGGATTACCTGGAGCTGCTCTTGCCATGTATCATACTGCTAAGCATGAGAATAAAAAAAACACAGCTTCTCTATTATTATCAGCTAGCTTCACATCAATGTTAACAGGAATAACAGAACCTATTGAATTTGCATTCATTTTTGCAGCTCCTGCTCTTTACTATCTTGTATATGTTCCTTTATTTGGACTCGCTCATCTATTAGGACATATTTTCAACATTGGGGTTGGATTAACATTCTCTGGTGGATTTATTGATATGTTCCTATTTGGCATACTGCAAGGCAACAGTAAAACAACTTGGATAATGATTCCTACCATTGGAATATTTTACTTCATAGGATTCTACTACATTTTCAAATTTGCAATTATAAAATTCAACCTAAAAACACCAGGCCGTGAAGAAGAAGAAAATATTACAAACATAAGTTCACAAAAAACAGAAATATCGGAAACTGCCAGAAAAGTACTAGAAGGACTTGGAGGTAAAAACAACATCACATACCTTGACGCATGTGCATCAAGATTAAGAATAAATGTCAATCAAATAGAATTAGTAAAGCCCGTTACTTATTTTAAATCCATTGGAGCAAGCGGAATGCTTAAAAAGGGAAATAGTGTCCAGATTATATTTGGAGGATTATCTGACAATATAAGAATGGAAATGGATAAAATTTATATCAATGCCTAAGAAATATTTAAGAATATAAACTATCAATAAGAGGAGAGGCATTTTAAAATCTCTCCTCTTATATTTTACAAAAAAGGATAAGACTATGCATAAAAATCAATACTTCATTTCTGGTAAAGTACAAGGTGTAGGCTTTAGGTTCTTTACGGAACAAATCGCAACTAAAATAGCGATCAAAGGATTTGTTAAGAATCTAGACGATGGAAGGGTTGAAATAGTAGCCTTTTTCAGCAATAAAGAACAAATTGAATTATTTGAAAACACCTTAAAAAAAGGCAATGGTTATTCAAAAATTGAAAAAATAGAAAAAAAAATCTTAGATGAAAGATATCCCTTCGATTTCAAGAACTTCAGTTCCTACTATTAATATTTTTACTAGTCTTACCCTTGATTACTCTCATCTTACCAATTTTTGCCTTATTACTACCTTTATTTGCAAAATTAAGAGGCCTTGAATTAGATTTAAAGAAATGCTCAACTCTAAACTTCAAAAAATCTAATGACTTTTTATCCTTACAAAAAATATTTAGATTGCCATCGGAAAATTTAATGTCAAGCCCATAATTAGTTTCCGTCCTTAAAAAATTACAAGAGATAAATTCTCCATTTAATTTACTTCTCTTAAAAAGGAAAAAATATTTCTTGCCTCTCTTAGAGTCTCTAAAATCAACTTTCAACCAATCCTGCATCGGTTCAATTGAAACCAAATTATCATAAAGATAAGAAATATAAATCATTCTATTATCATCGGCACTTAATGCCTTCTTAAAAAAATAAAGAAATCCTGTGTCCATACAATTAACAAATATATTACAAATCAGGGTATTTTAAAAATACTCCAAATTAATTGGATATCGAACATAAAAGCAAAATTAATTTTTTACAATGCCCTTAAACATCATATCCAAAAATTAAAGCTAAATACTCACCAAGCTTGGCATAGTTATAATTATAACCATATTTTTGCTTGAAAGCCTTACGAATTCTAACATTAAAGCCCCTTAACATTTCCAACTCCTCTAAACCATCTTCGCTCATCAAATCTTTAATTACATGTAAAGTCTTGGCATAATTATCATCCATAACGCCACACTCTTCTATCAATGCATTTAATTTTTGCATAGTAATAACAGAATATGTAGTCTTTCTCCTAACATACGTATATATCCGTCTTTCAATCAACTTAAGCAAATCAATATCAGCATTCTCATCTAAGTTTTCTAAGACATAACGATTATAATGAAAAGCCGTTATTATATCATCATGCTCATGTCCTAAAACCGTGGTTATCCACAAATTTAGCTCCATGTTCTTTGGGGCAAATGCAAGATAAGAAAATCTACTATAAAGCCTTCTACAAAAATAAACTGACTCTTCAGGTTCAAATATATTTTCAAAGAGCTTACGAAACAGCCTATTATAACTATAAGCAAGATTTGAAGATATAATCTCTTTCGAAAGTTTTTCTGTTCTTTCCATATATCTTATATCCTCTATTGAATCAATAATCAATTGGGAATCAGCAAAAGTGGGGAAAACAATTTCATGAATTAAATTATGCTCTTTTTTCTTTGCAATATGTTTCATAAGAATATGTTCACTATCTTCAACATAAAATTTAGAGACTTTCATTATTTCAACAGGACGCCGTCCAGTTGCCATTAATACCCCATAAAACTTTAACCTAATATCCCTTTTTTGAGTCAACAAGATATTTATTATCTCAGTATAAGTTTTTAAGTTTATCTTAACTGATATTTGCTCTCTTCTATAGCTATTAATTTTTGAAATCTTATAATGATGTGAATAATTATTCAACCATTCAGGACTTTTAAACAAGCTTAAGAAAGACTCAAAATAAACCTTTCGACCCAAAATATTATTAGCAACCATCAACTCCTCAATTTTGCATAAATCTTTTATATCGATATTAGATAGTGCCTTTACTTCTTTGGGAACCCAAAAAAACAAAAGCTTATTTTTCTGTCTTATCTCCTCAATCACTGAAAGATTGATATATTCCTTTATTATTTTACGGGTTTTAGAAAGATTTAATATGATTGAAAGATTAGTAAACTTATCCTTCCTTAAGAGAATGCTTTTATGTTTTTCAGCAAGAATAACTAGATTTTTATTTAATTTAGGATATGAAATCTCGCATTTCAAATACCTAACATATATTTCTTCCAGGTTTTTTCTAAAACATTCAAGCTCTTTTTTTATATTAACTTTCAACGACATACTAAACAAATTATAGCAAGAAAAAATAATAAGAGCATCTCTTTAAGATGCTACCAACTTATAAAATAAAAATAATAATAAAGATAAATGATTAAATAAAATTTATAATAATAAAAAACTATCAATAGCTATTATTGTTGCATAAATCTCTCAATAGCCTTAAAAACATAGTAATAGAGAACAATATATGCTTCTCTCAAGGTAGAATATTTGGGACTTCCCACAAGGTACATAAGTTCACCTGTACTTGAATTAATATCATTTTCATGATTTTTAATCTCAAATTCACGATTAATCTTTTTTATATGCTCTAAACTAAAAGTATAAGTAGAAACTTGTATATCCTTATCTATATCAAGATTACTGTTTAAGACGGTTTCTTTTTTAAAGACTTTTTTAACTTGAAACTCAAATGAATCGGGTAGAGCCGCATTAAAAAAATCAAACTTAAAGCCAAAATCAAAAACAAACCCAAATTTATAATCCAATAAACCTGCTATTTTTGAATACAAAATTATCTGCATAACAATACTTTTCATGTCTTTATCCAATATAAAGTAATAAGAATAACCGTTAATATCCTTAACAGAGTCAAAATACTTTTTAGAATGAACGTAAGTTTTAAATTTATTACGACCTAAACATTCATAACCTGAAATTTCCAATTTTATTGCTTCTTCTAGAGAAATAAAAAATTTTGATGCAGTATCAAAATTGCAGGAACAAAATATGAAAATGAAAGATAAAAAAATCTTGTAAACTATTTTCAAAAATCCCCCGTTATAAAATCTACCTATCCTTAAAAAAATATCTACTTAACAATATAGCAAATAATTCACAAATTAGAACAACATAATTTTACGACTATCAAAATAAAACAATATAAAAACAAATTTAAGGTATGAATGTATTATTTAAAGGCTTTACTTTTTCCTAACATTTAATTAGAATATTATTAGCATTTTAAAGATAAAGATCAAACTATAGGAGTTTAAAATGAGACAAAAAAAGATCAGCAAGATGCCATTTAACAAAGTAGTAGATCGAAGATTAAAGGTGTTTTGGGTAATTCAAAAGTTGCAACACAATTATTTTAAAAATAAGAGAAGGTATTCCTTAAGAAATGTCGTAATGATGGTAAATTCAATCTTAGAAAAAAAAGGATTTAAAAAAGTAACAAAAAGGACCATACAAAGCGACATTAAAAACTTTGAAGAAATTGGTCTATTAAAAATAGATTTTAACCCACTTGGAAAAAACAATGGTAGTTTTACTTACTACATAATCAACAAAACTCTTGAAAAAATAGCTAACAAAGCAATAAGCAAAGCCTATTTCATGCAAAGAAAAAAAAACATAGATCAAGCAAGAGACAATGTTATTAAAAAAGATAAATTGAAAGAACAAAATCAACAATTCAAAATTTCACATCAAATATTTTCACATCTATTAAGTGATATAGAAAGTAAATATTATAAATATAAGAACTCTAATTCACAAGATCTAAAAAACAAAGAGAAGAACTTAGAAAGAATCATATTACAAAGATTTAAAGAAATAAAAAAGAAAGATCTCAATGAAATAAAAACCATTGTAAAAAAACAGATAAGCTACAAAAACACGCTATGGAATCTAAAAGACTTCATGGAAGAGTTAAGAGAATATAATGTAAATGATGCAGTAAGTTTCTTTAAGACAATACTCAAGAAAAAAAAGAACAAAATATGGTTTATGTCAAAAAGGAATATAAAAACGGATTTCAATATGATAATAGGAGAATTCAAAGACAAAAACAGAACCAAAGCACAAAATTCATACCAAGATCAAGAAAGGATAAGAAAACCAAAGATGAACTACATAGACGCTCCAAATGGAATGATAAAGGTAAGCGAGTTAATAACGGACATTGTGAAAGTGAGATTGTTAGTTTCTAATTAAGGAAATATGGAAAAAGTGGAAAAGGCAACACATGAGTTAAAAGCAAAGTTAATGGCAAGAAAATTAGAATTAGATCGGAAGGGTAAAAACTTTTTTAAAAAAATTGAAGACAAAGATTATAAAAAAATGTACCACACAAAGATTTTCAGCATGATAAATAATTTTGAAGCAAGACCAAATAAGGGTAAATTTTGGCTGTGTTTTAGAAACGTTTTCGATCCTAATAAATACGAAAGTCTTCATTTGTTTCAAATGAGGCAAGGGGATAAATTCATAGGCATCTACTATGGATTTACAAAGCTACCAAAACCATTTATCATCAATTATAGGGAAAACGAAGTAAAAAAAATATCCAAACTAACAAAAATTTCTTACATTGAGTTTAGATTTAAAAAGGGAAGTGTTTTTTGTTATCTAAGAAGTTTACATACGCTGCTGAGGGTAGAGAATAGAGAAAAGCTTTTCTATAATTCTTTATTAGACAGGACTCTAAAGTTGGAAAGAGAAGTGCACCAATTTTACGGAAAAGAATATCTTAAAGACAAAGGAATATTAAGATGGATAGAAGAAAACCAAAAATAATTACTGTAGCCTCAATTAAAGGCGGTGTCGGAAAAAGTACAACAGCTTTGTTTTTTAGTAATATTCTTGCAAATAAAAGGTATAAAATACTCCTCATTGACTTGGATCCACAAGCTAGTAGTACAAGTTTTTATATTAATCTCCTAAAGGGTCAAAATATAGATATAAAGAGAGTAAATATATACAGAGTCTTAAAAAAGGAATTAGATATCGAAAATTCAGTTGTAAAGATCAATGAGAATATTGATTTTATAGCAAGTCACTTGACCTTAAGTCAGTTTAATGAAGAAAATATATCTTTGAAAGAAAGTCTGCTTAAAATATTTTTAAGTTATATACAACATAGGTATGATTTTATCATTATGGATACAGCCCCTACTTTAGGAAGTTTACTTAATAATAGTTTAATAATCACTGATTATCTTGTCATTCCTTTACCAACCGATCAGTGGGCGATTGAGAGTTTAGATTTAATAACTAACAGATTAAGAGATATATTTAGAAGTGAATTGCCAACGTTTTATTTAGTAACTAACCTAATTGAAAGGCAGAACATAGATAAGGAATTGAAAGAATTTATTGAGAGTGAGTATAAGGAAAATTTTTTAGGAAGTGTTCCAAAGAGAGATAATTTAAGAAAAACTATTTTTTATAGGGGCGATTTTAATCCAAATGAAGACTATTACAAAGCTTATCAAGAAATATTAGAGAATTTTTTAAGTAAGATTAATAGTCAATGACTAGTTCCAAATGGAACTAGCAGTTCCATTTGGAACTAGCTCAATGAGGTATATTATGAGTAAGAATAGAAAAATAGAGATAGTTAGGAGAATTGATTTAGAAGTTTGCAAGATTAAGACTTTAAATAAGACGAGAGAAGAGAGATATTTAGAATTAAAAGAAAAGCTTAAGATTTTAATCAAAGAAGAATCTTATAATAAGATAGAAACAGCCAGAATTTTAAAAGAAATTAATGAAAGCAAATACTATGCTCTTGATGGATATAAAAGTTTTACAGCTTTTATCAAGAGCTATAAAATAGCAAAAACTTCCATATATAGGTATATTAAGTTAGTTACAGGAATTGATAGCGGTAAGATTGATTATGATTTGATTTTAAGTAGAGGGGTAGATTATGCAATTAAGGTGCTGGAAAATACTAATATCATTAGTAAAAGCAATGTCAACCCTCTAAGACCTTTAAGGTTTCAACTAGATGATGAAGAGAGTTTTCATTTTTACAAATCCAATACAAAATTTGCTAGCTTTTTGCTTAAAGAAATATACAAGAATGAAAAAGATTTTTTTAATAAGATGCGCGATAGATATAATACTGTAAAAGTACAATAACCCCATTGTGTCTTAATTGGGTATTTATATTGGTTTGATAACTTATCAAGTTTTGATAATAGGTTCTTGAGAATATTTTTTAAATAGCATAAAAACTTTCAAAAAAGACTTTACAAAAAAATAAAATAGTTTATAATTATCCTATAGACTGAGATTTGAAGTCTCACTCTTATTGTTTGATTAGAATAATAGGTTGGCTACGGTAGGTAGCCTTTGTCATTTTATGCTAATTTAGTTTAAATATGTAGATTTTAAATTTCTTATGCAGGTCATTATCTTGTTTTCGCCTTCCATTCTATATATAGTGTTGGGTTTAAATATGGTGTTATTGTATAGCTTATATTTTATATGTTTATTCTTTAATTAATAAATTAGTTTTTGTATTAAATTTTCTTGTTTCTTTTGAAAAATTTGTTTTAAAATCTATAGTGATTTCACTTTAAAGGTGATGCTTTTATGAGCAAGTGGTTATATAAGCTTATTAGTTGATAAGTTGATAAGGATAATAAAAAAGCTTTAAAACTAACGTTTAGGGATGTATCGTTAATTTTAAAGCTTTGATTATTGTTTGTGAGTATTTTGTTTGTCGGGATGTTGCTTTTGGGTATGTTGCTTTTCAATTGCGTTCAATTTTGATAGGAATTCTATAATTTTGGCTTTATTGATTTTCAATGTTTCTAGGCCGACTTGAACTTTAATGTCTTCCTTGTTATATACATGCTCATCTTCATTTAGTATTTTCTTTAATATGGCTTTGTTTAAGCTAAAAGAGGAGGCGTTAACCCATTTGCCAAGCGAAGCTTTACTATCATATTCATAGCTTGTTTTACCTTCTATTTTAGTGCCATCTGGTAGTATTAATGGAGTTTGTTTAACTATACTGTGATTTCTTATTTTAGTATATAAAAATATTTGCGTTGTGTTATTTTGATGATCAACCACGCCTTTTAATTCGAAGTTTTCGTTTAAATATTGATATATTCTTACCTTGTTATTGATTTTATCATGTTCAACTTGCAAGGAAGAACATGCTGCAAGTAAAAATATGAATAACATTTTTGTTAATTTAAAATTCTTGAAAGAAAATGACATATCCCCTCCTTTTAATACTATGTTAATATATAGTATATTATTTATGCATCATTTATAGTTTTTGTAAATAATCATTATGATATCTTTTAAACATTATACTTTAATAAATTTGAAAAACAAGATTAATAATCTTAAATTAAACTTTAATGAATTTATAATTGTGTTT
This sequence comes from Borrelia hermsii DAH, assembly GCF_023035675.1. Lineage (NCBI taxonomy): Bacteria > Pseudomonadati > Spirochaetota > Spirochaetia > Spirochaetales > Borreliaceae > Borrelia > Borrelia hermsii. The sequence continues at coordinate 53,509 of NZ_CP073147.1, forward strand.
AATTTAATTACAGAGAAATTATTCTTTCCTTTAAAGTATTAATTTATCTGTTCATCGACTTAGGATATTACTTGAAAATAGTATATTTAGTCACAGATTGTATCATAAATATTTTGAAATATGGCTGTCTATTTATGTATTTAAACTTACCGTTATGTAAAGTATTATATTATTTAAGTAGTATCAAATTTATTTGATGTTTTAGTAGCTGGTGATATTGCCATGTAAATGTATGTAAGTGCTTTGCTTTATTTTAAATAATATATAGTTCTATATAGATTTTATTAATTTTATCCTGCCATTATTCTCATGTGCCGTGAGATTATAAGATTTAACACATATTTGTAATTAATTCTTTGTGCAGCTAACAAAGTTGTTTGGGATGTGAGTTGAATGTATTATTCAAATTGAGTGTAATTTTATTGAGTTTTATTGATGTTTAGTTACATTTTTTGCTTGAATTATTTATATAGATTTGTATAGATATTGATAATATTTTTGTTTTGTAAAATTATTTACGAATTTTTTTATAATTTTTTTTAAAAACTTGAAAAGTAAAATTTTTGCACTATTAATGTATGTTAATAAGGAGGCACATAATAATGAAGAAGAATACATTAAGTGCGATATTGATGACTTTATTTTTATTTATATCTTGTAATAATGGAGGCCCAGAGCTTAAAAAGGGTGAAGTAACTAAATCTGATGGAACAGTTCTTGATTTATCAAAAATAAGTGCAAATATAAAAAACGCTGTTACTTTTGCTGCAAGTGTTCAAGAAGTAGAGACCTTAGTTAAGTCTATTGATGAGCTTGCTAAAGCTATTGGACAGAAAGTTAATGCAGATGGTCTTACTGCTGAAGCAGATAAAAATGATTCATTAGTTGCAGGGGTATATCAATTAATATCAGATGTACAGGGTAAGTTGACAAAATTGGAAATTGGGGCCAGCAAGTTTGCTGGACTAAAGGAAAAGGTTGTTGCTGCTAAGAAGGGAAGTGATGATTTCTTAACCAAAGTAAAAGCGCAGCATAATAATCTTGGTCAAAGTGCTGAAGCCCCAAAGGCTATAAAGAAAGGTAATGCTGATAGTACTAAGGGAGCTGAAGAACTTGGTAAGTTAAATACAGCAATAGATGAGTTGTTAACCGCTGCTAAAGATGCAGTAGAAGCTGCAATTGCGGAGCTTACAGCTGCTCCTGCTAAGCCAGCGACCCCTGTTAAACCTTAACTAAGGTATATATAATTTTAAATATTATTATAAGATTAAATTTTAATCAAAATGTAAGTAACTGGAAAAATAAAGTCAATAAATAGAAAGCTAAGAGCACTATGCTCTTAGCTTCTGATATTATTTAAGACCATCTTTTATCTTTACTTTATTTACTTTCCCAGCGTTTAGATTAAGATTATATTTTTTATTGTATAAGTTTGCTTAGTAAAATAACTTTGTACTGCTTTTAAGTGGCACAGAGTAAAATAATCTCACTATTCTACAGAATTTATTTTTGTAATTTAAATTAAATGGTATATATTTGTTAGTAATTATTGTATTTCAATATTGAGACTCAATAATTGAGTAATTTGATATCTCAGGAGGGAAATATGAAAAAAAGTATTTTAACAGTATGTATGTTCATATTATTGTGTTTGTTATCATGTGATATAGATGCCCTTAATGATTTGCTAAGCAAAGCAAGGGAAAAATTTTTAGAAGAAAATAAAAATATAGAAGGTTCAGACCATAAACAGGAAGGTAAAGAAGAGCAAGTAGATGTTGTTAAAAATATGGAAGAAGGAGTACGTCAAGTAGTTCAGGGCGATCCTGTAGCACCTGTTGATGATGCTATTCCGGCATTTCAATATCCTCAACAAGAAACTATAGAAATAGAAGAAAAAGATTTAATTCCAAGCACTAAAGAAGAAAAGGAAGCACAAGAAGAAATTGAAAAGGTAAAAAGTGTCCTTGAAGATTCCAAATTTGATCAATTAATTGAGAACTCACGCAAGCTTCAATCAGAGTCTAAGCAATTGGAATCCGATTTTTATAGAATATTCTCAGAACTTCAGACGAAACTTCAAGAGCAAAGGTCTCTTCCTAAAATCAATAGTCAAACAGATAGAGCAAAGATACAAGAACTAATTAAGTTGCAAAATAGGTTCAATGAAAAAAGGACTCAGATCGATATGTTGATGACCCAAGTTGATGCAGGCTTTAATGAAAGAAGTTCCGCAAAATACTTTTTTGAAGAAGCTGAAAAAACTTTAAAAGAAGCCATTACTGAAAGATTAAAAAATGCATTACGGTCCTCTTTCAGAAGAGTAGCTAATTATTTATCAGGACAATTATCCAGAGAAGCACGACGATATGCAGAAAATTCTTTAAGTTTATTAGAATCTTCTTCTGGGAAAATAGGAGAAGCAATGGGAATAAGGAAAGATATAGAGGAACTCATTAAAGAAGCTAAATCTTATCTATCAAGTCTTGTAAGATAGAGATACCAAAGGTTTAAATATTTTATAATATTAGTATTTGCAAGAAGAGTTCCTTTATAGGGGGCTCTCTTTAATTTTTTAAATAAGTTTCTAAAAATGCTTACCTTTGTAATTGACTATGCATTTTTTATTACCATATCTTAAGGGTTTGTAAGTATAAGGATTATTGTTCCAAATTGTTTTTGAAAGGTGTTAAATAGCTTTGTTATAATAATGTAAATTGAGTAACGAATAAATAAAAAGTGGGGGTACATGTTTGAATACTGAGATCGAAAAAGAGGGCTTGTTAAATCAGGAATATAAGGTTTTGGATAAAGGCTTTATAAAGCTTATTGACTATATGGGTAGTGACGCAAGAATAGTTCAAGCAGCAAGGATTTCATATCGAAGTGAGAGCATTAAGAGGGAAGATAATGAGCTTATCGATTATTTAATCAGAAATGAACATACAAGTCCATTTGAACAAGTAGTGTTTGCATTTCATGTTAAGGCTCCCATATTTATTGCAAGACAATGGATGAGACATAGAACAGCAAGGATGAATGAAGTTTCTGGTTCTTATAGTTTGATGAGGGAAGAGTTCTATGTGCCTTTAGAAGAAGACATGAAAATTCAAAATATTGAGAATAGTCAAGGTGAGGATGAAGGAATTACATATAACTTTACAAAGGATATAATAAGTAATTTAAAGGAAATTCAAAGTTCTTGTTACGAGCTATATCAAAATATGATAGATTATAATGTTTCAAAGGAAGTCTCTAGAATAGTTTTGCCCTTAAGTTTATATACCGAATGGTATTGGCAGATTGATTTAAATAATCTTTTTCATTTTATAAAATTAAGATTAGCTTTAAATGAGTCAAAAGAGGTTAGAGAACATTCATCAAAGGAAATGCGCGAATATGCCAAGATATTGCTTGATATTATTGAAAAGATTGTGCCTATTGCTACTAAAAGTTTCAAAAATCATATCTTAAAAGGGTGTAGATTATCTTATGAAGAGATAGTTGCAATTTCTGGAGTTTTGGATACCAGTAAACTAAAATTAAGTGATAAGGCATTAAAGAGGCTACAAGATAAACTTAATATTGTATAATAAACGAAACTTCTTTATGGCATTATTTAACTTAAGTAGTAATAAATCAAAGTAAAACATTGTGACTAAAGATTCAATTCCTGATGTTGCAGCACCAGCTGAGGATATTTCTATCAATGGTATTTTGGATAATATAAATTCTTATCATAAGTTCTATGGTCTAAAGTTAATTGTTTAGGTGGTGTTATTAAGATACCTATCTTTTATACATAAGGTCCTTTATCTTGTTGTTGTAAATTGTATTCTAGTCTCTAATAAACGAATATATGTATTAACAGTAAAGATAGGCTTACTTGTGGCCTATCTTAGTAATTTTTATTTAAAGTACTTAATTTAAAGGTAAACTTATCTAGCATCAGTAGTACCGTCAAGTTTGTTCTAACTCATTTTGGTCTTTGGGATACGTTTTTATAAATTCTATTTCTTCGTATGTTTTATAGGTATTTTTATTACTTTCTTGAACTTTTGGAATCAAAGAACTTACGCCTTTTTTAAGCTTATCTCATTTTGTCTTTGCTTGCTGTTCTTTTTGGTAACCAAAATTATTAGTAGTAAGATGTGTAGCATTATTTAGACTTTCTTCAATTGTACTTATTGAAGAGAATTGTTGTTCGAAGTAGTTCCAAAACTGTGCCCGGATATGAATTGTAATTAATGTTAATAGGTGTTGTGCTACCGAGACTTAAGTAATTTGTGTCTCCTAAGAGTACCCCCCCCAGCAAAGCCACTTATACTATACCTGCTGAAATTTCACTACTTTTCCAACAGAGTGTGACAAATGCTCTTCTTGACCGCTTAAAATATCATCAAGCATAGAGGCTCTTGAACTTTTTATAGCTTTTCTATTTCTTGATGTAGAGCCTTTACCACTTGACTTTTTAGTAGTATTGTTTTGATTCTTGCTAGAAGCATTTCAATAGTTTCTTCATTAGTTTCCAATGTAGAGTTAATTTTATCAGGTAAAATTAACGGATTTATCTTTAAGTTCACCATTAAATATTAAATTACAACTAATAAAACTTAAAAGCAAACTTAAGCTAAATACTTTGTCTTTAATTGCATGTATTTATCATTTCCCCTGTTGTCTAGATTGCTTTTTTATTAAAAAAAAGCAGTTATTAAATAATTTTAGAAAGACTTAAAAATAGCATGTTTTAAGTAAATTACTAGCTTATCTTTATAAAAGACCAATAGAATTATATTATTGTTAAATAGTACATCATTTGCATATAAGCCCTTTCCTTTTCATTAATAATTATGACATAAATATTTTATAAGTTCTATATTATTTGATTTATAGCTGAATATCAGTTGATATAATAATTCAAAGGGAAAATGAAAAGTAATTCAAAAGTATGATTTTGATTCTTTTTAGGGTAATTATGGGCAAAGGAATGTTTGCTAATAGAAAATTAGAGGTAATTTTAGAGAAAGGCATAATTTCTTTAGGATTTATTTCAAATGAATAAGTAGTAGATATTTTGGTAATAAATTTTTTAGGTTTGATTTTAGTAAAAATATTTTTTATACTAATCATTGGTATGCAAATATATATTTATTTATAAAAATGTCAACTTTGGTATATTTTAGTGACAACTATGGTGCATTTTCATAGCAACTTTGTCCATTTTGGCGTCAACTCATAAAAATAAGAAATGAAAAAAATCAACTTTGTTCATTTTCGTGGCAACTTTGTTCATTTTGGTATCAACTTTGTACATTTTCATAGCAACTTTAGTCAATATTATAATTCAAAGAATCTCATACTAATAACAAATTATA